>JBAZKV010000024.1 GCA_041650635.1 Candidatus Margulisiibacteriota bacterium
TCTATTATTACAACCATGAACGGATACATACAGCCCTAAGATGCCCGCCGGAAACATTCGCTAAGAGGTATCAGTTAACTAACAGGACAAGGGAGTTACAACTTGTTTAAAAAAGGGGTACTTGACACTGAAACTCTCTATGATTTTTTACCTTCAAAGAATATTTTAGCATCAACCAAGGCTCAAGATGACATTAACACCGGCAAGAGTTGACAACCGCAGCAAAGGCATTGTAGAATAGTGTTGTAAGCCGCACTTAGAGTGCCGCGCGATAAACCAGCATATTTCGGATGATCAAAATTCTATCAATATAATTCTGCAGTTTAATTAAACCACGGAGGAGCAATATGGACATATCCGAGCTGCAAAAAAAGACGATACCGGAGCTTTTTGAACTGGCAAAGGAATTAAAAATACCCAACTACAGGCAGTTCAGAAAGCATGACCTCGTGTTCAAGATACTGGAGGCAAAGACACAGAGCAACGGCCTGATCTTTGCAAAAGGGGTGCTCGAAATCCTTCCCGAGGGCTACGGGTTCCTCAGGACAGAGACCTACCTTCCAAGCGCCGATGACATCTATGTTTCGCAGACACAGATGAGGAGGTTCGATCTTGCCAACGGCGACCTTATACAGGGCCAGGTGCGCCCGCCTAAAGAAGGGGAAAAATACTTCTCCCTATTAAAGATAGAGGCAGTTAACGGCCAGGACCCCGAAAAGATAAGGGAAAGAGTGCCTTTTGACGCGATGACCCCCATCTTTCCGGACCAAAAGATAGTTCTCGAATATCTGGGCTGCCCAATGTCCGCCAGGCTTATCGACCTGATGTCCCCCATCGGCGTCGGACAGAGGGGAATGATAGTGTCGCCCCCCAAGGCGGGAAAGACGACCGTGCTCAAGAATATCGCCAACAGTGTTTCCAAGAATTTCCCCGAGTTCATAATTAAGGTGCTTCTGGTGGACGAAAGGCCGGAGGAAGTCACCGATATGGCCCGGTCGGTCAACGGAGAAGTTATAAGCTCGACCTTTGACGAGCCGCCTGAAAACCACATCAGGGTTGCGGAACTGGTGCTGGAGAGCGCCAAACGCCTTGTAGAGGCCAACAAGAATGTGGTGATCCTTTTGGACAGCATAACCAGGCTTGCCAGGGCCTATAACCTGGTGACCCCTCCATCAGGAAGGACCCTGTCCGGAGGCCTTGACCCTACCTGTCTGCACAGGCCAAAGAGGTTTTTTGGAGCCGCCAGGAACATAGAAGGCGGAGGCAGCCTGACGATACTTGCGACCGCGCTGGTAGAAACAGGCAGCAGGATGGACGATGTCATTTATGAGGAATTCAAGGGCACGGGCAATATGGAGCTGCATCTAAACAGGAAACTTTCCGACAGAAGGATCTTCCCGGCGATAGATGTGCGGATGTCCGGAACAAGAAAAGAAGAGCTGCTGCTGACAGAGGACGAGTTAAGAAAGGTCTGGCTGCTGAGGAAAGTGCTTGACAGTTTCGAAGGCAACGAAGCAACGGAGCAGCTCATAGACAGGCTAAAAGAGTACAAGTCCAACAAACAGTTCCTTGACTCTGCGGATGTTAAATGACCCAAAGTCCCGACGCTAAAGACCTCGACGAGCTCGGTCGAGTCGCGTCGGCTCCTTTGGAAAAGATCAGCCGGAGCCGAACCTTTAGGTTCGGGTTGTTTTGTGATGTTTAAATACAAAGGCATTTCCTTTTCGGGCATTTCTACCGATTCAAGGACCGTAAAAAAGGGCGAGCTCTTTATTGCGCTTAAAGGCCCCAATTTTGACGGCAGGCGCTTTGCCAAAGCCGCTCTAAAAAAAGGCGCATCGGCAGCCATCGTTTCAAACGGGCTTAAAGCACTCCACGAAATCGCTCTGGCCCACAGAAAGAAAATGAAAACAAAGGTGATAGCCATCACCGGCACCAGCGGCAAGACCACCACAAAGGATATGCTATCTTCGATATTGTCCCTTTGCGGCCCCACTCTTAAGACCGAGAAAAATCTGAACAATGAAATAGGCGTGCCGCTCACGCTTCTAAAAATAAGACCGTCGCACAAATATGCCGTTGTCGAGTTGGCAATGCAGAAAAAAGGGGAAATAAAACAGTTGACAAGGATATGCCGACCAAGCATAGCGGTAGTGACCAACACAGGTCAGGCGCACCTTAAGCAGTTAAAGACCAGAAAAAATATCGCTCTTGCAAAAAGCGAGATCTTTGAATTCCTTCAAAAGGGTTCCTTTGCTATTGTTAACAGAGATGACGACCACTACGCTCTTCTGAGGAAAAAAGCGGCCATTTCCGGGGCTAGGATCATTTCTTTTGGGATGAAAGCCTCAGCGGACATCCGAGCGGTCTCCACCGCCGCAAAGGATAACAAAGCGGTCTTTACTCTTTGCGGCAGAGGCAGAAAGACAACCCTAAAGCTTTCGCTCCCCGGCGTCCACAACATCTATAACGCGATGGCAGCCTCGGCGGCGGCAATAGAGCTGGGTATAGTAAATTCAAAGATAAAACAGGGGCTGGCAAAAGCGGCTTTTTCGGGAAAGCGCCTCGAGATCATCAAGGAAAAAAAGAAAACCACAATAATAAACGATACCTACAACGCCAATCCGTCATCAATGAAAGCCGCTCTTAAAGTGCTGGCAGGCTTATCACCCGCCGTAAAAGGAAAACCGTTCAAAAGGATCGCGGTCCTGGGCGATATGCTTGAGCTTGGAAAAGCCTCAAAGAAAGCCCATTATGATATCGGGAAACTGTCCGCAGCACTGAATATCGAAATCCTCGTGGCCGCAGGTAAAGAAGCTAAGCATATCTATCTCGGAGCAAAAGGAAGCAATAACAGCGGTATGAGCATCTATTATTTCGCGGACAAGTATTCTGCGGCAAAAAAGATCAGAGAACTTCTGCGGCCCAATGACATCATACTGTACAAAGCCTCAAGAGGCATGAGATTTGAGGATATCATCCGCTAAATGCCTGCCCCCCGGCCATTAATCGTTGACAAGACAATTCAAAGAATGTATAAGTATATTTGAAATATACTCGGGTGCGGACCGGGAACAGGGAATAATAGCGCCACAATGAAGAAAAGAACTTTTTTACTGGTTTTGTCCGCCTTATTTTTGCTGGGGACCGCAGCAGTACCGCAGTCTTTTATGCCGGTCGCCGAAAAAGTGGCGATCGAGAACCATCTGGAGAACAGACTGACGAACGCCCTGAACTCCGTTCTTGGAGAAGGCAACTTCATTGTGATAGTGGATGTAGCTCTTAACCCGGAAAGAAAAGAAAGCACCCGCGAGAGGTGGGAAACCCGGACCAGGCAGTCTACCCAGCCGACGGGCCCCAAAGAGGTCCTTCCGGGGATCCCTTCAAGGACCGAGATGGAAAGAGCTCCGGAATCCTCTCAGGTCAACAAGATCGTGGAGAACATGGTCTCTCTTCCTCCAAACCTTGTCAAAAAGATAAGCACAATAATAGTCATAGATAAAAAAGTCCCTGCAGAAAAGATAGCGACCGCAAAAAAAGTTGCCGGCATCGTGCTCAACCTCGACCAAAAGAGGGGGGATACGATCAAGACCCAGCAGGTGGAGCTGAACCTCGCAAAAGAGATCGAAAAGAAAAAGAAGTTCACCGACTACATTTCTGTGGACAATGTCATAAAATATGTTTCTATCTTCCTTGCTATCGGAATATTGGTGATCTACTTCCTCAACAGGATCGCAGGATTGTCAATGCAGGCCATTTCCAGCATTAAAGAGGGCGGGAAAAAAGATTTTGTCCCTCTTGCCGCGGCTGCGCAGCAATCCTCTCCCGGCACCTTTGGAGGGGCAGCCCTTGCCTACGGAAGCCGCGATCCCGAGGACAGGATAAAAAAGCCTTTCTCCTTCATTTCGCAGAATGAGATCCCCAAACTGGTCAGGATCCTTGACGAAGAGGACGACAACACCATAGCCGATATACTCTCCTCTCTTGATCCGGTACTTTCTTCACACATAATTTCCCAGATGTCGGGAAAACTTAAGGAAGACATCTATGCCAGACTGCTGTCCCCCAGGCAGCTCAAACCCGAAGAGATCAAAGAAATGGAGGCCAGGATAAAAAGCAAGCTCGAAGGCTCTCTCGGAGGAGATCAGGATGTTCTTGCGATAATAGAGAACGCGGACTCTCAAACGGCTGAAGATATCATAAGGTCCCTGGAAAAAACCAGCCCTGAACAGGCCGCGGACATCAAGAAAAGAATAGTCCTGTTCTCGGATGTCCTAAAACTTGCAAAGACCGATATTTCGAAGCTGCTTAGCAGGGTCAAGATAGAGGACATCGCTGTGGTTTCCCAAAACGCTGACGAATCCTTAAGAACACTGCTGCTCGAGAACCTCCCGGAAGAGACCAGAGCGCTGGTCAAGGAATGGACCGAAATGATGCCGGCACAGCCGGCCGAGGCTGTTGAAGCCGCGAAAAAAGACATTTGCCGGACCGCCAGGCTTATGGAAACTGCCGGAGAGATAACGGTCAACAGGAGCTGAGAATAAGATGGATCTTACTACAGTACTGGGCATATCGCTTGCTTTGACGATCGCGTCCCTTGTGGTCTCTTTTCACGGGAGCATTTCGGTCTATTGGGACCTCGAAGCTTTTTTGATCGCGTTCGGGGGCACTTTTGCCGCAACACTTATCAACACGCCTTTCCCCAATCTCCTGAACGCCATAAAATCATCATTCTTCTTGCTGTTCTCAACAAGGTATAAAAGCGCGGAGGTCATTCCTCTGATGAAAAAGCTTTCGGAAAAGGCAAAGAAAGAAGGGGTGTTCGCCCTCAAGAACGAGGGAAAGAATTGGCCCGACGCTTTTCTTGAAAAAGCCGTCTCACTTCTGATGCTCAATTTTGGGGCTCACGCCATAAGGACGATACTCGAGAACGAGATAATAGAAACAAGGGCAAGGCACCGTTCCACGATCAATGTTTTAAGGACGGCCGCGCTGTACGCCCCGGTGTTCGGGCTCTTCGGCACCCTTCTGGGCGTTATACAGGTCCTTACAAAGATCGGGAACCCGGCAGAAGTGGGGCCTGCGATGGCTACAGCCGTTATGGCCTCGGTTTACGGCATACTGCTGGCCTATATGGTGCTGCATCCCATCGCCGGCAAACTGCGACTGCGCGACGACGAGGAGATCCTGGCAAAAGCCATGATCCTTGAGGGTATCCTGCTCATCCGCGCGCACGAAATGCCGTCCGCGGTAGAAAAGCACCTTTATTCCTATGTCAGCAGCAAACCCAAGCTCAAAAAATAGCCATGACCCTAAGAAGAAATTTTGAAGCGGAAGAAGCCGAAGCCGAATCGGACCAGTTCAGATCGACCGCCTGGGCCGTGAACCTTGCCGACCTCATGACCTTTTTAATGATCTTTTTCCTGCTGATGTTCTCTTTTTACTTTTCTATGGCGCAAAACCCTGAATATAAGAGCCGGTTCGAAAAAAGCATCAAGAGCATAGAACAGCAGTTCAGCAAAAAGGACTTCAAGGCTGCGGGGGTGACCATGGTGCAGCCCAAGGATGTCAAGCCCCACATACAGTCCGAGGACGAAAAAAGCATGATAAACATCAAGACCATAACGCTGAAAAAAGAGATGTATTTTCTTTACAGCGGCGAACTCTCGTCCAAGGACACCAGGGAGATAATCAAAAAGGCCTATCTGGCCTCCCGGAGAGACTCTTCTTCTATAGTGAATGCCGATGTTCCCGAACTGGAGCTGGCCGAGGATGAAGTCGCGGCCTATGTCGTAACACAGATTAGTATACCGGCAAACATAATAAAAGGAAAAATGACCGTTAAACGGCATAAAGTAAAGCCCGGCGAATCCCTGTGGAAGATCTGCTCCAAATACGGGCTCGATCCCAAAAAATTTGTCCGCCAGATCGCAAGGGACAACAAGCTAAAGCACCCCAGCATTATCCGCTCAGGAAAACCGCTGGAGATCAAAGTCTATCCTTTCCCTCTGTCCAACTGATCCTGGGTTCACTGCATATTTTCCCCCGGATTTCCTTGACATGTATATATAAAATATATATTATATAGTCAGCGCGTGCCGCGGTGGCGGAACTGGCAGACGCATACGCTTGAGGTGCGTACGCCCAAAAGGTGTGAGAGTTCGAGTCTCTCCCGCGGCATGCTTCGACAAGCTCAGCATAAATGGACTGTATCTTGAATATAGCCTTTATGGAAAGCGGTCGGTCCCGAGCGGAGTCGAGGGACTCCCGCGGCATGGGTTTTGACATATTGAATAGTTTCGATACATAGTTTATATTGTTCTACAACGATAGGTATACAGAGGGGAGAAAAAAGGGGACCAAATGAAAGACCCCGAGCTCAATATAGGCGGCGTATCTGAAGCAAAATGCAATCTGGACGGCGCCTTGAAACCGGATCAGTCCGAAAGGTCCAAGAAAGACGCCGGCAAGGACTTTAACATAGACCTCAACACCTCCCTCTCCCGCCTGGACAAAAAGAAAAGCTCAAAAACAGACCTGGAAAGCGCCGGCATGTGGGAATCCATCACTTCTATGTTCGGCAGGATGCCAGCCCCCCAGGCTTATGCATATAGCACCGGCCTTCTTGCCGAGATGGACAACAAGGCCTCCCTTAACGCAGAAAGTAGCTCCTCAAAAGGCGCGCCTGTTGCGGTAAACTCTTCTTCGGACCCCTCTATGGGACAGCAGAACAGGAACACCGCCCCGCAGGCGGCAAAGACTTCCGATACTTCTTCCGTTCTTGAACAGCTTTTTGCCGCAGGGATCGCCTCAGCACCCTATGGAGGCGCTATCCCGATGAGCGATTTTATAAGCGGCCTTGCCAGGGCATCGCGTCTTTCTTCTATCGAACTGATAGCCGGACAGATCGTTGAAGCCGCAAAGTTATTGAAGGTGAACGGCAAGTCCGAGCTGACCGTTGATATCAAGCCGGACCTGCTCGGGAACCTGAAGCTGAACCTGAAAGAGGTTAACGGTATGATCTCCATTCAGATCTTTGCCTCTTCCGGCGCAAAGGACCTGCTTGACACCAATCTTGCAGAGCTAAAACAGGCGCTGGCTTCGGCCAACATAGCCGTGGGCGGGCTTGAGGTCTTTGTCGGCGGAAATAACGAAAGCAAAGACCGCGCAGATGACAGCGCCGCTGAGGCGGAAATGCTGGCCGGACCATTTGTCCCTTTCGGAAAAACCGAGCCTGATGTTCAGATAGACAGGATGTTCCTGGAACAAAAGCTCGGGTACGGCGTTCATGGCGGACAGTTCAATATCTGGAGTTAAAAAGGAGGTTATCATGGTATCAACAAGTTTTCCGATAGTAGCGTCAGGCAGCAGCAATACGATCTCCGAGCCTCAGAGGGTTGCTACACAATCGGGCGGTGTCAATACGGATTTTATAAGGATCCTTCTGGCGCAGATGTCCCTGCCCGATCTTTCGGGGCTGTTTGCTTCCGATGACAACAACAATGACTCCTCCCCTTTTGGCGGAGCTTTTGATTCCATGTTCAACACCAATGCATCTCTCAATACCATTTCCTCGCTCACAGGCAACAATTCCCTGAGCAGCCTCTCCGACTCCTACGGGACCAGCCCGCTTTTGTCTGGCCTTTCGGCGCAGATGGAGCTGAGCATCTGGAGCAGCCTGATCGGCAAGACGGTAACATCCATCGACCCTCAAACCAACGAGAAAGTATCGGGTAAGGTGCTTAGCGTCGCTATTCAGAACGAAAAAGCCCTGCTTGAGATAGCGGACGGAGAGTTCATCACTCCCGAAAGCGTTATCAGCGTAAGTTAAGACCAAAAACAAGGAGGTAAAAAGATGCTGGATATAATGTCATCGGCCGCCAATGCGATAGAGTCGTACAATTCACGGCTCAGAGCAACCTCCGCCAACATAACCAACATGTCGGTAACGGGATATAAAAGGATGTATGTATCTTTTGAAACTGTGCTCAACAATGTTTACAAGGACGGAACTGACGCCACCGGGCTCGAAGGCGGAACAAACCCTTATCAATCGGGGGGATCGGTGGCAATAGCCAATACAGGCCTTGATTTTAGCCAGGGGGACACGCAGACCTCCACAGGACCTTTCGGTCTGTACATACAGGGAAGAGGGCTGTTCACCGTTTCTAAAGACGGTGGAAGCACATACCAGTACACCAGGGCGGGTGATTTCAGGCTGGACAGCAACAGAAATCTGGTCACTCCTTCCGGAATGCAGGTCTACGGCTTTTTGAGGAGCAATGGAAGGTCTTCGGGAAACATGGTCCCGATAGACCTCAGCTATCTGCCTCCTACCAAAACCGTGAACGGGATCACATACAACCTGACATTTGACGACCAGGGCGTAATCCGGTATTACAGGATAGTGGATCCTACCAGAGGCGAGATAGAATACCTTCCGGAACCGGCTTCTACCTATCAAATAGCGCTTACAACCTTTAATAACCCTTCCGGCCTGGTCATGCTGGACGGCACCACCTACGCGGCATCTTCCGCATCAGGAGAAGCAAATTCGCCCCTGGCTCCGGGCGCAGAAGCCGGGATCGTGCTGCCAAGGACGATAGAGGCTTCTAATGTTTTCTACATCACGGAAACTGTGGATGCCATGGAAACACAAAGAGCGATGAGCGGCTCTCTTACGGTGATAAAAATGATCAGCGATTCTATATCGCAGTTCATCAATAAGGTATCCTGATGCCGGGCAATAAGAACAGTAAAAAAGTTCTGCTGCCGGCCGCTATAGGCGACTGGACAAAATACAGGCCTTCTTTTGCAGAAGCAAAGCCTTCCAGGGCTCCGCTTAGAGGCAGGGTAAGGCTTTCGGAAAAAGAACTGGAACTTGTGTGCAAAAATTATATCCTGGCGGTTGAAAGCTTAATAGAAAAGCTTAAGAACGGGCTGGAAAGTCCCTCTGTGCTGGACCAAGTCTGCATAGAACAACTGGATTATTCGGACATTCTTAAAGAGGCCGATATGCCTCTTGTCCAATTCCGGCTCTTTGAAAAAGATGATCTGACAGGGTATCTTTGCCTGAGCCTGGAGCTTTGCCTCTGCCTGATAAACAGGGCTCTTGGAGCGTCGATCCCCACTCCCAGGGACCCAAGGAGCCTTTCCAGGACCGAAGAAAAGGTCCTTGAGCTCTGCGTTAAAGAAGCCCTGTCCGGGTCGCTCAAAGAACTTACCCCGAGGCTTGCCGGCTCCTCAGGAATATCCTTTGACCAGCCTTTCGGGGAGAACGGCCCTTTTGTACTGATATCCGCGCAGATTGGTTTTGGCGACATAAAGGCAGGAAAGATCTTCCTGGCCATGCCGTCATCCTATTTGAGGAGTACTCTGGAAAGCGGCAGAAAAGCCTTTAATGCCAGAGAGCTGTTAAAACTCCCGGCCGCCGTTAAGGACGGGGTCTTTTCACAGATCAGGGCCGTACTGGGAGCAACCTATATATCCGCTAAGGACCTCTGCCTTCTGGAAGAAGGAGATGTGATTTTGTTCGATTCCAAATTGAACGACCTTGTCCCGGTGTATATCAACGATTGCTTGAAACTCTTCGGCCAACCTGGTATAAAGAATGAAAGGCTCGGCGTAAGGATCTACTCTTCGGAGGGCTTAAGGCGCCACGAAAGGATACCCGAACCTCAGCCGTCTATCGAGGAGCCGCTTGAAGAAGTTCCTGCCTATCAAAGTCCGGAAGAAACAGGCCATATGTCCCAGATGGAAGGACAAATGGCCCACTATTGACCCCGAAAAGGAGGGATAGCCTTGGACAACGAAGAATTTGGAGTTGAAAAAGTAAGGTTTTCGGAGTTGGGCCCTGATTCCTCCGCAGGAAAGATCGACCAGAAAGTCCTGGCAGATATCCCTGTAGAAGCAACGGTAGAGCTCGGAAGGACCAGGCTTTCGCTGCGTGAAATGCTTGAGCTGTCCGAAGGCTCGATAATGTCTCTGGACAAGTTCTTCGGCGATACGCTCGAGATCAAGGTTGGAGGCCAGACAGTGGCACAGGGCGAAGTTGTAGCCGTTGACGACAATTACGGGGTCAGGATCACAAAAGTGAACATCCAATGAAAGCTTTGCCCTTGTTGCTGTCATGCGCATTGCTTATCTCAAGGGCAGAATCCGCCGTTGAGCAGGGGTTCTTTGCCACCTCGGAAACAGTGACCGTTTCGGCCTCTTCCGGTCCCGTCACTTTCGGTTATATGATCCAGCTGGTCTTTTCTCTTGCCATAGTGTTCGGGCTGATCTTTGTTGCGGCAAAATACCTGATACCAAAGTTCTCGCCGTCCTCCAAGGGCCGCTTTATAGAGGTTGAGGACAAGGTGGTACTGGAGCCTCAGGTTACCTCTTATGTCATAAAAGTCGCAGACGCCTCATGGCTGATAGTTGTTTCTAACAAACACATAGCAAAGATCGACAAAATAGAAGGAAAGCTCTGAGGCCAAGATGACAAGAAGGATAACTTTGGCAGCGGCGCTTTTATTGTTGTCGAGCGCTGCCCATGCGGCAAAGCCGATAGGCGTTCTGGACATGAGGACCGTTTTTGCGCCCGAGCAGTTCAGCAACAGCGTTCAACTGCTGATCACTCTGTCCCTGATAACCCTTGTCCCGTTCTTTTTGATCTCCGTTACCTCCTTTCTCAGAATAATAATAGTGCTCGGGCTTGCAAGGACGGCCATCGGCACCCAGCAGGTCCCTCCCAATTCGGTGATAATAGGGCTTTCCCTTTTTATGACCGCCTTCATAATGACCCCTGTATGGAACGAAATAAACACAAAAGCCGTTATCCCCTACAACCAGGGCAGGATCAGCCAGGTCAAGGCCTTTGAGACCGGCATGCAGCCGCTGCGCAAGTTCATGTTCAAACAGACCAGGGAGGCGGACCTTTCGCTCTTTATCCAATTTTCCCGCATCGCCAGGCCCAAGACCTTTGACGATGTCCCCACCTATGTCCTGATCCCTGCTTTCATGATAAGCGAGCTAAAGACCGCTTTTCAGATAGGTTTTCTTCTCTTTATTCCGTTCATCATGATAGACCTTGTTGTTGCCAATGTACTTTTGTCTCTGGGCATGTTCATGCTGTCTCCTGTCATGGTATCTCTGCCTTTTAAGATCCTTTTGTTCGTTCTTGCCGACGGCTGGAACCTGATAACAAGAGGGCTCATGATGAGCTTTTTATAAAATGACCCAGGATTTTGTAACACAGATAATGTACAACGGCGTCACGGTGATACTGCTGGTATCTTTGCCGGCAGTGGGGCTGGGGCTGCTTGTCGGTTTTGTCATCAGCCTTTTTCAGGCGGTAACTCAGATCCAGGAGCAGACCCTCACCTTTGTTCCAAAAATGATCGCGGTCCTTGCGGTCATAGCGCTGGCCTCCCCGTGGCTGATGTCAATGCTGCTTGATTTTACGATAAGCCTCTGGGCCAACATCCCGGGAATGGCAAGGTAAATGGTAGTCACTCTGCCCCAGCTCTACATCTTTTTGCTGATCCTGGCAAGGGTGGCAGGGATCTTTTTTGAAGCCCCCGTTTTCGGGGCCAGGACCTTCCCCTCTCTGGCTAAGACAGCCCTTGCACTTTGGATCTCCCTGGTCCTGTGGTCCACGGTCCCCGGACCCGCTCCGGTCTTTGACAGCGCCTTGGTCTTTGCCCTTTTCGTGGTCAAGGAATTCATCATTGGTTTTACCATAGGCTTTATCGCCCAGATAATCTTTTCTGCGGTCCAAGCGGCCGGGGACCTCATCGACCTGCAGATGGGGATGAGTATCGCAACGATAATGGACCCGACCACCGGAGGTATTGCCACCATCGTCGGCAGGCTGACCTTTTTTATCGCACTTGTAGTGTTCCTGATTGTGAACGGGCATCATCTGATACTTGCGGGGCTCCACACCAGCTTTAAGGCTCTTCCAATGGCGGCCCCCATCAATATTTCCAGCGCTTTCATATCACAGATCCTCGAACTAGGCACCACTTTCTGGTTCATCGCGATCCAGCTTGCCATACCGGCCATACTTCTGATCTTTCTTTCGGACTTCGCCTTCGGGATCGTGAGCCGCGTGGCTCCCCAGGTCAATGTGTTCATGCTGGGATTCCAGGTAAAGCCTTCTTTAGGCCTCATTGCTATCCTCCTGAGCCTGCCTCTTTTGATAGGCCACATCGGCCAGTTGGTGGAGCAGATGGGAGGAGAGATCTTCAAGCTGTTCGTTTATTTGCGCTGATAAGGAAAGGGTGCCATGGGAGAACAGGGCGGAGATAAAACAGAAGAACCTACACCGCACCGCCTGCGGGAGGCAAGACAGAAGGGGCAGATAGCCAAAAGCAAAGAGGTTACCACAGCCCTGCTTTTGCTGTCCTCTTATGTGGTGCTGCGCTTTATGGGAGAATTCATCTGGGGCCAGCTTACTTCCGCTACTCAAAGTATTTTTGAACAGATCCCCTACACCGGCGATTTTGGCATGGCCTTTGCCGGCTCGATACTTCTTATCGGTTTAAGAGGTCTGCTCTTTGCCGTTGCTCCCCTCTTTGGGGTAGCTTTCGTCGTCGCTTTCCTGGCAGAGGCTCTCCAGACAGGATTTGCGTCTTCGGCAGACCCCTTGTCCCCCAAGCTCGAGAGGATAAATCCGCTCGAAGGCTTTAAAAGAATGTTCTCTTTGCAGGGCTTTGTAGAACTGATAAAATCCCTCCTCAAGGTCATAATTGTATTCTGGATAACCTGGTCGACCGCAAAAGAGGACCTGCCAAATGTAGTTTCGCTCATTGATTCCCATCCCTGGCAGGCAATAGTGCTTGGGGGCTCGATCGCCTACAACATCGCCATAAGGGTCGCTGTCTTCTATATTTTTATCGCGGGACTTGATTATCTTTACAAGAGATGGGAATATATGAAGAACCTGCGCATGACTAAGCAGGAAGTAAAAGAGGAGTACAAAAGGCTGGAGGGAGACCCCATGATCAAGCAGAGGATCAGGGAACTCCAACGCCAGGTGGCCTATCAAAGGATGATGTCGGCGGTCCCGGGGGCGGATGTGGTCGTAACAAACCCAACTCACCTGGCAGTGGCGCTGCTCTATGACGCCTCCAGAATGAAATCCCCCACCGTGGTGGCAAAAGGACAGATGCTGGTTGCCGAAGAGATAAAAAAGATCGCGGAAGAGCATTATGTCCCGGTGATCGAGAACGAGGTCCTGGCAAGGGCCATTTACAGGACCACCAAGGTGGGGAGCGAAGTGTCCGGCGAGTTGTATCAGGCGGTTGCAGAGGTGCTTGCTTTTGTGTATAAGATAAAGAAGGACAGGAAACAGAAGAAGAGCCAATGGTTAGGTCCTCTAAAGGGGATAAGGGGCGAAGCGGTCAGGAAAGTGAACGGATAAATGGCGGCATTAGTTGATCTAAAGAACTTAAAGAGCCTGTTCTCCACCAACGACTTTGTGGTGGCCGGCTCTCTTGTTGTCATCATAGCCCTGATGCTGGTCCCGCTTCCCCCTTTTGCTCTTGACATACTGGTAACGCTTAACATAGCCGCCGCTCTCATAATACTGCTGGTGGCGATGTATTTGAAAGAGCCTCTGGAATTTGCAGCGTTCCCGTCCATATTGCTTGTTATTACTCTTTATCGGCTCTCCATTAACATAGCGGCTTCCAGATTGATACTCTTGAACGGTTATGCCGGGGAAGTCATAGCCTCGTTCGGTAATTTCGTCGTTTCCGGCAACTATGTCGTGGGCGGCATTATCTTTGCCATCATAACCCTTGTGCAGTTCATCGTTATCACAAAGGGTTCCGAAAGGGTGGCCGAGGTGGCCGCAAGGTTTACCCTGGACGCCATGCCCGGCAAACAGATGTCAATTGACGCGGACCTTAACGCCGGGCTGATAGATGCCGCCGGCGCCAAGGAAAGAAGGAGAAAGATAGACCAGGAGTCGGGCTTTTTCGGCGCGATGGACGGCGCCAACAAATTCGTGCGCGGAGATTCCATCGCCGGCATAGTAATTATCCTGATAAACATCATAGGTGGCATTCTGGTGGGCTGGCTGCAGCGGGGAATGGGAATAATGGAGGCCGTCTCCACTTTTGCCCTTCTTACGATAGGCTGCGGCCTGGTCACACAGATCCCTTCGCTTTTGATCTCCATAGCGACAGGGCTCGTGATAACAAAATCCGCCACTTCTATGAGCATCGGCACCGACATCGCCATGCAATTGTTCGCTCAACCAAGGGCTTTTGCTTTTGTCGCCCTTATCCTTGCCGTGTTCTCTCTTATACCGGGACTTCCGACAGCGCCCTTTTTGATCCTGGCCTTTGCCTCGGGCATAACCGCTATCCTTCTTGTGCAGGCCCAGGCAAAAAAAGAGGAGATGGGGACAGTTTCCGAAGAAAGCACTCAAAAGGATATGCTCAAGAAACCCGAGAGCATAGTAGCAACACTGGGGCTTGACCCGCTCAGCCTTAAGACCGGAAGAAGCCTGATACCCCTGATAGATCCCGCCCAAAAAGGGCCTCTGCTCGAGCGCATTACCATGATCAGATACCACATCGGACAGGACCTGGGTTTTGTTATACCCGGGGTCAGGGTAATGGACGACCTGAGCCTGCCGCCAAACCAGTACACGATAGAAATAAGGGGGACCAAAGTTGCAACAGGAGAGGTCTTGATGGAGCATCTTAAGGTAGACCTTCCTCTTTATGAGCTCAAAGCAAAAAACATAGAAGGCGTCGAAGGAAAAGACCCCGTATCAGGAGAGGCTGTATCCTGGGTCCCTTACAGCGAAAAACAAAAACTTGAAGAAACACAGTTAACAGGGACTGAGCCCGTAGAGGTCATGGCAATGCATTTTTCGGAGACCATAAAGAGGTACGCGGACGAAATAATTACGAGGCAGAATGTCCAGTCGCTGATAGAACTGGTAAAAAACACCAACGCCGCTATTGTAAGAGAGCTGATCCCGGACATGCTTTCCCTTGGGCAGGTGCACAAGGTCCTTCAGCTCCTTGTTAGAGAAAGAGTTTCCATAAGGGACCTTTCCACAATACTGGAGCGCCTTGCCGATTACGCCCACCTGAGCCGCGATATCAATGTGCTGACCGAATATGTAAGACAATCGCTTGCAAGGCAGATCTGCGAAAGCTATACGGACGCTTCCGGCTCGGTTACGGTGGTCACCATAGACCCAAATCTAGAAGAGACTATGATAGGAGCGGTACACCAGAGCGAATACGGTTCCTTCCTTGCTCTTGACCCCAGCATAGGAGAAAGGATCCTTGGTCAGATAGCTTCGCAGGCAGCCGCCTTTAAGCGGTTAAAAGCCCCTCCCGTGATCCTGTGCTCTCCCAGACTGCGGCCTCATCTAAAAAGGTTCATCGAAAGAAGCTTCCCTGACATGGCGGTGCTCTCATACAATGAAATAGTGCCGCAGGTAAAAGTGTCTTCGATAGGTATGATATCCCTTGACTAGAGAAAGCCTTATATAAATGGAACAGCCAAGACAGGGCCTTCCGATAAACCGCTCCGTAAAGGCCCCTTTTATCATAAAAAGCGCCTTTGAGACGGAAAAGATGGAAGCCGTTCCCGCTCCGGTCCAGGTTGTCCTGCCAAAAATGTCTATGAATTCGGAGAGGTTCTACGAAAAACTCTCTTCGGTCATCATGCCCAATCTGCCGGCCAAGGAGCTTATTTCTATGATGGTGTCTTCGGCACTCGAGGTCGAGTTCGGGACATCCTTTACTCTAAACCCCAATTTTGCTAAAATGGTCGGTAAGATAGCTGACTCGATAATGACCAATCCCGACATCAGAAGACAGGCCTTATCGGCAGCCAGCATCTTTATAGAAAAGAAGATGCAGATGGGAAAAAAGCATTAATGGCGGATTCAAGAAAGATCTCTTCGTCGCTTCCCTCCTCAAGGGGCGCGGCAAGATCGGCGGAAGCGGCTCCCGCCTATATTCATCCGGTCATCAGAAGATTCTGGAGGTTTACCAGGGAGATGGCAAAAAAGTTCAGCGGCAATCTGCTGAAGGACCGGTCCGAAGAGCTGATCAAGAGCGTAAATGACCACTTTGGCCGCGGGATATAAGGATGTCGGATAAAGACACACAGGATAAGATAGTTTCCATACTGAGAAACCACTTCCTCAAGTACTCTGATGAAGTGATAGAAAAGTACAAGAACCAGATAGATTCCACTGTAAAATGGTATATTCATAACCTTCCCTACAATGTGGCAAAGAACGAGACCGATGACCTTACTTCCGAGGCCCGCCTGGCCTTTGTGGACGCTTTAAAGAACTGGGACCCGCGCAAAGGCGACCTCTGGCCTTATGTAAGCATCCGCCTCAAAGGTGCCATGCAGGATTATCTTAGAAAAAGAGGCGGGGACCCGGTGACCGGGATATACGAATGGGTAACATCGGCCGCAAATGTCTATCTTGCTTTCAACAAAGAGGTGCTGCACAACGAGACCACCGAAGAAGCCACCCAGATAGACAGCGCCATGAAGGACCTATCCGAGAACGACAGGGCGGTTATAACGGGCTATTACAAAGATGACAAGACCTTTAAGGAGATCGGCAAAGAGATAAACCTTTCCGAGTCGCAGGTAAGCCGCATCTGCAAATCGGCCACGCTCAAGCTGAAAAAAGCACTGGGAAAATAAAGGCCCAAATCATCTTGCCAGGTTCATGGCTTCTATTATGCCTGCCGCTATCCCTGCCGCATCGAATGTCTTTAGGCCTTCCCTGCCAAGTCTTACCGAAGCGGAAAGGACTTCCAGCCTTCCTTTTTCCGGGTCCGCTGCCCTGTGGGGATAAGGAAGGATCTGTTCCGAAATAGGAAGTACAGGCCTTTCCAAGGTAATTGTTGTGATCGCCTCCCGGTAGGAAATGTCGCCCCCTCCAAGAACAACCAGCGCCAGAAGCGGTCTAAAAGTCTCGTAGGGAGTTCCCCAGTCGCTTCCGGAAATGACAAACCTTTCAAGGTCTGTAAAACCGGTCCCATGGTCCGGCATTATGGTTAATCTGGAAATTTCCATCAGTTGAGGTATGCCCGGCCTTTCAAAAGTTATTCCTTTTTTTGGCATGGGGCCTTCTGCCAAAAGAGACAGGCCGTTAAATACCCTGGCCATTTCAGCCATTTTATAGTCGTATTTTGCCTGGTCCCATTCTATGCCTTCCGAAATATCCGTTCTAAATCCTGAAGCATAAGTCGCTACCGCCCTTGGCAGCGGCCAGCCTACTGCTCCGGAAACCTGCAGCGGCCTCATTTCTGATGCCAGAAGGCTGTCTAGGCCAAGATCAGACACTCCCGTTGATATCTCTATCCTGTCCCTAAAAGGAAGCAGCGCCTCTCTTATCTCGCTCAGGATCCCTGTTGCCTGAGCACGGTATTCCGGAGTCGCGAACTTGGAAGGGCCTACGAACCGCACAAGCCCCCTGCCCTCTATCCTGGACATATACATGTCCCTTACTATTTCCGTCGGGCCAAGCACCGCTTTGTGGACGCCCCTGCACATTCCCGAACTATACGCCAGCTTTCCGAAGAACATTTCCTTTACCTCCCATGTTTTTATAGATCGAATATTTCTTTTATTTTTGCGTACATCCGTCCGCTGAAAAAATCGAACGGGAATATGCGGCCTCTGTGCTCAAGCACTTCTTGCAGGCTGTCTTCTCCTGTCCCGTTCTCCCTCCCCCTGCCCAGGGCCGCGCAAAGGTTTTCGGCAAACCGTCCGCTGTCTGCAAAAGCGATGACCGGCATACCGAGCTTTAGAGCTTCCAAAACCTCTATCGCGGAATGCTTCCCCCCGCCTATCACAAAAGCCGCAGAAGCAACGGAAGCCTCCCCTTCCATCATTTCCGCTATTGTCCGGAACATGAACCCGGTGTTTTCCTCCCACATCAACTGCTTTTCCGTACTGCCCGTTTCAAGAAGCATCAGATGGCTTATTGCAGAGCTTGGGAATTTAATATCGCGATCATCTCCCTCGAACCTGCAGCCGAATGAAACCATTCTTTCCGGAGCAAAGCCGAGCACAGGCGTGTTTGGGGTAACTCCGCCGGAATTTCTTGCTATTGAAAATTGCCTGATAAGATCCGTATCCACTCCGCCAAAAGCCAGGGTCATCCTTGCTTCATTTGCTATGCCGCTAAGGTATCTGGCAAAACCAAGAGTCTTTTCCCTTAAAGGGGCTCCCAATGTACCCGCCGACCCGATAACCAGCCCCAGGGGCGCTTTTCTGGCCAGATCCAGGCCTTTTAGAGCTTCTGCCGGCGCTGTTCTTTGATTTGCCCTGTATATCGTAAGAGCCATAAAAAAACCTCAATATGTTGTCGTCTCGTTTCATCATAAATTTCACCATAATTAATGATAAAATATACTATAGATTTGCGGCAAAGTTCAGCAGGCAGAGAATATCTGCTTCCCAAATAATAGAAGCAGAAACAGACGAGCGGGCGTAGTTCAGTGGTAGAATATTTGCTTCCCAAGCAAAGGGTCGTGGGTTCGAATCCCATCGCCCGCTCGTCTGTACAGCGGGAATGTCAAGGGCGAGCAAATCGTGCTTTTCATTGTTTTTATAATGCGAAGCAAGCGCGATTTGTGAGTAGAATCCCTTCTCCCGCTCTTGCCCTGAGCTTGTCGAAGGGCGGCGACGTACCCAAGCGGTAAGGGAGCGGTCTGCAAAACCGTTATTCGGCAGTTCGAATCTGCCCGTCGCCTGTCTATTTTTGTTAGAATTATTGTGTGCGCGCTTAGTCCTTCGACTCGCTTCGCTCGCTCAGGACTAGCGTATAATGATCTTGCTTCTTGTTTTTGGCTGTGCGCGCTTAGCTCAGCTGGTTAGAGTACTTGCTTGACAGGCAAGGGGTCACTGGTTCGAACCCAGTAGCGCGCAGTCACTTTATTACTTGTAAAAACAAAAGACGCCGCAACAATAAAGTAAATCGGATTCGAAGTTTATCCCGAGGAGCGTAGCGACGAGGGAAACCCAGTAGCGCGCATTTATTGGTTCGCCCGCCTGCAACGCTTTGCGTAGCAATGCGGGCAGGAACCCAGTAGCGCGCAGGTTGTTCTCGTTCTCCCGCCCTGGGCAAAGCTTATCTTATACCCCCTACATCGCCAGCATTCCAAGGACCTTGTACATTATCAGCGCGGGCCACACAAGGGCCTTAAGAACACCGAGCAGTCCCTGGCCAAAGGACGAGGCATGCTGTATGTAATAAACAGCCGCGCCTATGAACGCCAGTCCGTACAATCCTCCCGCTTCCTTCATTTTGAGACCTCCTTTAGTTTCCGGATTCGATCCGGAATGTTTCAAGAATTATCTTAAATCCTTTTTCAAGCCCGCTTCCGCCCTTAGCCTGCTTGTTGATCACAAGCATGTCTTTTCCTTTGTTGAGCGGAATGTAGTATATCCGCCCGCCGGTCCCGTTCTTGGTCACCGTTTCCCTGCCTTTTTCATCTCTGTCCACGGGAAAGACTATGACCTCGCAAAAAAGGCCCGCTATCTTTTCGGACTTTTTTAGCACTCCGGGAAATCCGGACTTTATATCGTTGAACCAGGTCTTTTTTTTGGAAAAATCTCTAATGATATAAAAGTCTATCTGCTCCCAGGCGGTATCAGAATAAGAGATGTAATTTCCAGCCGAGATCGAGGCATTCGGGTACGGCAGCCACTCGTCTTTGCTGCGGAAAAATTTTCTTTTGACCTCTTCGTCCGGCAGAGTCCTTAGCTTTGAAAGGGGAAGATCGCTGTAGTCCGGATAGATCTCATCGGCCACTTTTATCCCGCCGGGCCTTCCGCTGGACAGATACTGCCTCATTTCTTCTACAGTAAGCTCTCTTTCCCCGGAGTGCCTTGTCTCAAGAGCCCAGTTCTGCGGCATGACAAAGGAGAACTCTGTCCTTCCGTCGCTTATCCTTACCCTCTCCTGCCTTGCCGCGCAGCCAAACACCAGTATCACTGCCGCTAAACAGGCAACAACCGCAACCGGGTTATTTTTCATCAAGTTCCCGCTCCCCTGCAATATGATATCACTAAAAAGCCGTGCGGGATCAATTTTCCGCCTTCCCGGATGAAATCCGGCCAATTTATTATCGATGGGTATGAGGATGTCGATTTTTATCATTGCATCTGTCCCAAAGGAGGATATGTGAGCTCAAGCATAAAACCATACCGGCTCCCGGCACCTTTAAGGGTCCTAAGGTCCCCTGTACGCGATGCCTTTAGGGGTATCATGGGGCCGAACCAGGAATTTATCAGTTGTGTAACCCGGGTCGAAAGAGAGAACGGCCAGAGCAGAAGGAATGTTGCCTCAATGGTGGCTTATGCCGACAGGCAGCTGCCTGTTCTTTCGGGGCTTGCGCAGAGACCTATTTACGCAGATGAGATCACCTCCTCCCTGTTTTACTTCCCGGCTGTTACCCGGGGACGCTGGATGGTCAATGTGGGAACAGAACTGGAGGAGTTCGCCTTAGAAGGCGGGCCCTGGCATAGTGTAAGAGCGCTGCAAAAAATGGCGGCGGACCTTGACCAGGACCAGGCCGTAGAACTTTTGAGGCTTATACACAGCCTCAGTTCCGGCCTGGCGCCGGAGGTAAATGAACTTCTTTGCCGCGCCCGAGACCGTTTTGCCGCAGCAGAGCAAGCAGGACTTGACGGGGCATTTTTTCAGATGGATTCCCATCAGAGAGGTTTTTTTAGGCTGACTGAAACAGCCGTTGAAAGCATGAGGGACGCGGAAAACCCCTATTTTCGGGATCCGCTGCGCGGGATCGTAGAGATCGTTTCCGGCTCTGATATAGGGGACGCGCCGTGGAGCTTCATAGGACAGTACGCAAGCTTCAGGCTTGCAAATCCGTCTTCCGACGGCAGAGACCTGTCGGGACGTGAGTTTTGCGAACTTGCCCCTTTTGACAGTGAAAGACAGAGAACTTCATTTAATGCGGAACTTGTGCGGGAGCTTTCCAGCCCTTCCCTTTTCTTTGCCCTTAACGAGAGAATAACCGCTTTGGCAGAGCTTGATAACAGAGGCCTGTTCAGCGTCTCTAACCAGGTACACCGCAACACCTTGAATTATTTGAGCTGCCTTCTTATGGGGTTAAAAGCCTCCATACAGTACGGCCGGACCGTAGCGGAAATATCACCGAAAAAGTTCGGAGGAGAGGTTTCCGATGTTCCCCTCGACGGGCTGGGCGTGTTCTTTGACCTTAAAAACGGGACAACTGAATTTGTTCCCGGCCTGTTCAGGTCCATGGATTTTGGCCTGGGAGCCACATCAGAACAGCTCCTCTGGAATGACCAGGCGATCACACGCCTTGTCAGCGGATTTGAAGGCGGGGTTAACGGGATCTACCTTGCTTCGAGGAGCTACTCGGGCTTCCCGGGTGCGGCCTCGGTTTCCGCGTATTTTAGGACGCTTATGACCCTGAAAGCTCTTGAAGTACCTCTTGATTTTGTCAGGCTGATAGCCGTTAGTGAAACCGGAGCTCTTCCTCTTTCTGCAAGGTGTTTTGAGGCTTCTTCTGCAGTGCTTGACTTTGCCCCTGAAGTATTCCCTCTTGCCGGCATATTTGAGGGGTTCACAGCAAGCACAGCATTGGGGCGCACCGTTGACGATATCTATTTCGATATCAATAAAGCGGCTGTTGCAGCCGAAACCCTTGTGTACAAGGCCATAAGGGACGCGCGCCTGGCAAAAGGGCTTGACATAGACAGTATGCACGACAGGCCCTTTGACGAGATAGAGCTGTTGAACGGGGAACATGCTCAAATAGAGGATTTTATAAGGACGCACCTTCCAAAAGTGTTCGCTTATGAGGCAAAAAAAGCCTTGGACGGGCCCGGGGAGGCCGTTATGGCAGAGGTCCTTGAAAGGCTGACGGAGCTTGGATCAGAGATGGCAGACCGTTATAACAGAGAGAGAAGGTCCCCTGCCCGCTCCGCAGTTGCCGCAACCAGGAGAATGCGCAATCCCGAATCGACCTATATTTATGCCTTTTGCTGCGCCGCCATGCAGCTGACTTCGGAATTCCTGCTGAGGCAGGAAATGTCCGGCGTCTATCTTGAAGAGAACAGCATCCTGTTTTCCGACACACCCGAAAGAGGCGCAGGAACGGAGAGTTGCGAACCAAGAGAGAGCTTTGCCCAGACTCAGGCAAGAAAAAGGGCCGAAGCGCAGGAAAGAAGCAGAGCGGCAAAAAGGGAAAAACAGCTTGACGAGGCTTCAAAAAAAGCCATAGAAGCCCCTTTTGACGCCTTTGCACACCTGGCTGCCGGAAAAATAAGCGCCGCCGCTGTGCTGCTTAGGCAGGAGCTCTCCGCAGTTGCGGCAGGCGCCGAAGATCTTGGGGAATTTAATGAGGCGCTGGGCAACTGGGCAAATGTAGACAGGTTAAGGCAAGCCGCAAAGCAGATAGAAAAGGAACTGAGGAGCGGCCCAACTTCAAAATCGGAAAAAAGACGCCAATTAAAGGAGAAACTTATCGATATTGCGGTATCAGACATCGTCAGCCAGCTTGAAGATGACATGTCTCCGATACAGGAAGACGAGACCTTTTATTACGGATCAGCAGAAACAATAAAGGGTTTGACCGAGTCCCGCCTCTGGCTGGGGATACAGGAAAAGGCCCTGGAATACATGGACCTATTTCCGTGGTACAACCCGAGGTTCATGCTGTCAAACCTTGAGATCCTCATTTCTAACGGTGAAACCCCCGAGGATATAATCGGATTGATAGATGATTGTATTGAACAGCAGAAAGCCGGAAATGCCTCACTGCTCAGATACCTCAAAGAAGGCAACGACCCTCTTACGGAGTATGTGATCCTCTCGGCAGAATCTTCGGAACCCGGGCAACAGGTGTCTTTCTAAGGTTTGCTCTCCGAAATTATCACATCCGGCGAGCCCGGTCCTTTTAGCGTCCCCTCGTATTTGATGAACCTGTAGGGAGGAGCGGCCTCGAACCAGTAGCCGGAATCAGGTATCAGGTTGGAAAGCAGCCCAAAATCGGGTTTTAAGCCGATCCTATAGCAATCGACCGTTCTTGATCCCGAAGAGATCTGCTGCTTAGCATAATCGCTCGAAAGGGAGATCGGAACAGTGCCTCCGTCCGGGAACATGAGCGTTATGCTGCGCTTTTTAGCGGAATTGACCACCATATCGTACATATAAAAGGTGAGGTCCTGATAATCCACTATACTGCCGGAAAGCGGAACGGTTTTTAAGACCTGTTTTCCGGTAAGGTAGTCCGCAAACTCTACAGAAAGCGTCCCATCCCCCCAGTCGTAGCTCCTGCGGCTGTACTGGTAGGTCCTGCCCTCGGATGTGGAGACCATGGTTATATTGTAGGTGGATATTTTGTCGCCGCTCAGAGCATAGTACCTGTCGATCTTCTCCTTTATGGTCCGTTCCTTCTCGGCGCGGGTGTTGTCCACCACCGCCACAATAAAGCTCTTTCCGGAAAAGGCGCGCTTTGCCGTGCTGTAGACGGCTTTTTCTATCTCGAGCCCGGAATTCTTATCAACTGTTGAGGTCGAAAAGCCGTTGCCCAAAAAATACATGGGAAAAGAGATGTTCTTTACTGCCAGAGCCGGAAGAGCAAAGGAACTCACCGCAAGAGCAGCAACAAACAGGACCGCTTTTGTTCTCATGCTATGCCTCCCCTCATGGGACAAATCCTAGCACATTATCGCCTCAAATAAAACTTTGAATTCCGGGGGTTTTTATGTATAATGGCATTGTCCAAAATAAAGGAGGAAAAAGAATGAGACTAACAATAGAAGAGCTGTTTGACGGGTTCGAAGTGGCCGCCGATATGAAAAAGATACTTCTGGTCTTTGCGGGAACTCTTTTGGGCTGGCTCTGTTTCATGTTCTTTGTCTGGGCAGGAGGGTTTGTAAAGAGCGACCTGGCCTTTGGAATACTGTCCGTGGTCGGCTATATCCTGAACTACGGCGTTTGCACTTTTGCCCTGGGAGCCTCCAACAGAATGGTCTATAAAGAGCTTACCACAGGCGAGTCGCTCTCTCCTGCCGAAGGCATCGCTTTTGCCAGAAAGAACCTGGGCTCTATCCTGTTCTCGCCTGCGGCTATCTTCATTATAGTGGCAGCGGTCCTTGCCGTTGAATTTGCCGTCTTCATGCTGGGAAGGTTCGATCTGATAGCCGTGGTCCTGTCCCTGCTTACCGCTCCGGCTATAATGCTAA
Source organism: Candidatus Margulisiibacteriota bacterium (assembly GCA_041650635.1). Taxonomy (NCBI): domain Bacteria; kingdom Bacillati; phylum Candidatus Margulisiibacteriota; species Candidatus Margulisiibacteriota bacterium. The sequence continues at coordinate 24,238 of JBAZKV010000024.1, forward strand.
ACGCCGTACTGCTTGCCTGCGCCATGTTCGGCTCCGTGCTTACTCTTGCGGTGATAGCCGTGGATGAGTCCGGTATAGCCGGCACCGTGGCCAAGATCTACACCCTGGTCAGAAGAGCTTCCATCCCTCTCATCATGTATATGTCCCTTGCTCTTCTTCTGGGGATAGCGGCCACGATGATAATCGCCCTTATCTTCGTTCTGGCCACTGTAATAAGCGTCATGATGTTCGGAGGGGCATCCCAGATCTTCATCAATCTGTCCGCCATGGAGGTGCCTGCTCTGTCCCTTCCGCTGCAGGCGGCAACAGTGATCGGTTTTATCTCGATCTATGTGCTGGCGGCAATGGTATTCACTTATCCTGTCATTCTGCTGCAGTCCTTTGCCACTTCGATCTATCTCAAGATCAAAGAGCATATCAAATAGCGGCGGACAAAAACAGGCGCTCGTAGCTTAACGGATAAAGCATTCGCCTACGAAGCGAAAGAGTGTGGGTTCGATTCCCTCCGAGCGCAGTTCATTTTCTGCACAAACTATTGTTGCGCCGTTTTTATTGTCCGCAATTTTCTTCTCATCGATTATTTTTTCGGCGGCGGAACCTTGGCGGAATTTTTTCGGGTGGGTGCAAAAAACTGTCTCCGTATTTTGTTTTGGCGCGCGCGCTTTTGTTATCGCAGAGCTATTAATCGATGCAGACGAGTAATTTGCGCCGTAAAATAATACCACCTCTATGACGTCTTTGGAATATAATATTTCTTTTACGTACTTTTTCACGATCGCTCTTTTTTCGTAGGAACCGCTCAATTTTGACGCGGAAATGACCCTGTTAATGATTTCTTTCACTTTTTCGGAGGAATACAGGGAACTCTGTATGCTTGGTTCAATTACTTTCGGAATACCCTGCTGTTGATAATTGAGCGTGAAGATCAAACTATCCAGATACTGCTGATTTTTAGCCATTTTATCAAGATAATCCACAACATAAGCGTCAAGGCGATCGGAGCTGACCTGCCTTATGTCGCAAAATGATCTGTCCCGCTTAGTGACACATGAACAACGGTAATAGAAATATCTGACCCGCCTTGAATTGCTGATCTTGTTTGTGAATACGGAACTCATAATAGAACCGCATTGTTTGCAATGAACAAGTCCAGGAAATAGCGAATAGTTATAGGTCCTCATCACTTTTGGTCTTTCCTGTTTAAATTGCTGGGCCTGTTCAAACAACTCTTTGGATATGATCGGCTCATGCTGGCCCTGATAGATACTGCCTTTATATTTGAGCAGTCCTGTATAGCTTATATTCCTGATAATCCTGAATATTGCAGATTTTGACAACGGAAGTCCTTTTCTGTCAAACATCTTTTGTGATTTAAGGTCTTTGTATATCTGACACATTGATCCTGTGACGATAATATTCTCAAAGATATATTTCACGGTTTTTGATTCCACGGGATCGATGATAAGCTTTTTATTCTCCCGCTTGTAGCCAAACGGTGTGGTGCTGCAGCTCCACATACCTTTTTTAGCGCGTTCAAATATTTTGTCCTTAATTCTTTCACTGATGAGCTCACGCTCAAATTGGCCAA
>JBAZKV010000025.1 GCA_041650635.1 Candidatus Margulisiibacteriota bacterium
TGCCCATATAGGAAGCTTTGTCCCGGCAAAGAGCGCCTCTGTCCCTTTGACCGACAGGATCTTTACCAGAGTAGGGGCCCTGGACGATCTCTACATGGGACAATCCACATTCATGGTGGAGATGCTGGAGACCGCCAACATCTTAAACAACGCCACAAAAGACAGTCTTGTTATCCTGGACGAAATAGGCAGAGGAACAGCTACATTCGACGGGATGTCGATAGCATGCGCCGTAGCAGAGTATATTCACAAAAAAATAGGGGCAAAGACCCTTTTTGCCACGCACTATCACGAGCTTACCTCTCTTGCGGATAAGCACAAAGGGATCAAGAACATGAACATCTCCGTAAAAGAGGACGGGGACGGCATCATTTTTCTGCACAGGATAGTTGAGGGGCCCGCGGACAAAAGCTACGGCATCCAGGTGGCAAAATTGGCTGGGCTTCCTGCCCAAGTCATCTCGCGGGCAAAAGAAGTGTACAAGACGCTCGAAATGGTGGAGAACGATTTTGGAAAATTGTGACCATGCATATTACAAAAATATGATGGCCACACAGTACCCGAACCTGAAGGTTCGGCTCCGGTTTTTCTTCCCATGGAGCCGACCTGCCCGCCATCCCGCCGAGCCGGTAAGGCTTGGCAGGCGGGCGCTTTAGCGTCGGGACATAATCCTTCATTATTTTTGATTTGCAATTACCCAAATGATATAATCCCTTTATAATTATGAGGAACAAGCTTTCCGTTGCCTTTGTCTGGCACATGCACCAGCCGTTCTATAAGGACCTTGTAACGGGTGAGTACATGTTGCCGTGGGTAAGGCTCCACGCGATAAAAGACTACTTTGACATGGCCGCCTATCTTGACGATTTTCCGCAGATAAGGTCCACTTACAATGTCGTCCCTTCGCTCCTGGCGCAGATAGAGGACTATACGGCGGGAAATGCCAGGGACAAATACCTTGAACTGTCTATCAGGCAGCCTCAGGACCTTAGCCCGGACGAAAAGGTCTTTATCCTTAAGAATTTTTTCATGGCCAACTGGGACACCATGGTAAAGCCCTATCCCAGATATGCCGATCTGCTGCTTAAAAGGGGGAGGTTCGTAACGATAGAAGAAATTGCGGAAGTGTCTAAAAGGTTCTCCAACAGGGAATTTTTTGACCTTCAGATCTGGTTCAACCTTGCCTGGTTCGGGCAGGTCCATAAGGAAAAGGACGAGACAATAAAAGGCTTGATAGCAAAAGGCAAGAATTTTTCGGAAGCGGACAAAAAAGCTCTTTTCGACAAACAGATGGACATCATGAGGCTGGTGATCCCCAAATACAGGGAACTGCAGGAAAAAGGCCAGATAGAGGTTAGCGTCACCCCGTACTATCACCCCATATTGCCGCTCCTCTGCGACAGCGAAGCGGCAAGGGGCGCTCTGCCGGGTATAATCCTTCCCAAAAAGAGTTTTAAACATCCGGAGGACGCAAAACACCAGATAGAGTCAGCCGTTGAGTTCTATGAAAAGCGCTTTGGCAGAAAACCTTCCGGGATGTGGCCCTCGGAGGGTTCCGTGTCCGAAGATATGGTCCCGCTGGTTGCCGGAGCGGGCATCAAGTGGATGGCCACTGACGAACAGATCCTGGCTGCCTCCCTGGGACGCAGGCCAAGCGCCTCCGAACTCTTTACCCCTTACACTCTAAAACGGGACGGGGGTCAGGTCTCCATCCTCTTCCGCGATCTCAGGCTCTCCGACGACCTCGGGTTCATCTATTCCAAGTGGAGCCCCAGGGACGCGGCCGCGGATGTTGTGTCAAAATTGCGCAAGATAGCGGAACTGCTTGCCTGCGAAGAAAAAAGACATCTGGTAAGCATAATCCTTGACGGCGAGAACGCGTGGGAATATTACCAGAACAACGGGAAGGATTTCTTTTACGAACTGTACGGCATGCTGTCAAACGACCCTCTGCTTGAGACGGTAAGAGTAAACGATTTTCTGGAGCAGAACGGGCCGTTCAATGACCTGAACAGGCTTTTTCCCGGCTCCTGGATAAACCACAATTTTGCCGTCTGGATAGGGCACGAGGAGGACAACAGGGCCTGGGACTTTTTGAGCAGCGCAAGAGCGGCGCTTATGGAAGCAAAGGACCCTCCCAAAGAAGCTTTTGAGGAACTCTACATAGCGGAGGGTTCTGACTGGAACTGGTGGTACGGGGATGACCATAGCTCGGACAACGACGAGGATTTTGACCATCTCTTCAGAAAACATCTGATCAACATCTATAAACTTATCGGCAGAGAACACCCGAGAGAGCTTGAAACGCCCATAAAAGCCTTTAAATCCATAAAACCGGCAAGAGAGCCTGTCTATCTGATCGATCCAAAAATTGACGGGGAAGTCACCAATTATTATGAATGGCTTTCTGCCGGGCTTTACAGCGTTGACGCAGCAAGGGGCGCCATGCACCAGTCAGAGACGATAGTCAGGAACATCTATTACGGGTTCAGCATGGAAAAACTTTTTATCAGGATAGACACATCCATAGCTCTTAACTGCTCTTCGGCCATGAAGGGTCTGTCCTTTGAAATAGACATAACCAAACCCAGGCACTGCAGGATAGTACTTTCCTGCGGAGGGGAAGGAAAGATCTGTGCCTCTTTGCTAAGGCTCTCGGAGGCCGGGATATTTGAAGAAAGCGGTCCCGTTATTGAGGTCGAGGCAAAAAAGATCGTAGAGATCGCTGCATGTTTTAAGGATCTTGGGATAGGGCCTAAAGACGAGGTCAATCTCGCCTTAACGGTAAAAAAGGAAGCCAGAGAACTGGAGCGATGGCCCAAGGGAGGCATAATAGTGTTCAACTGCCCGGATGAGGAATTTGAAGCGGAGTCGTGGTTCGTATAGCAATAGGATATGAACAAGATCAATTTTTTGTTCGCCGTACACTGCCATCAGCCCGTGGGCAATTTTGACCACGTGATCGAGGACGCATATCAAAGATCCTATCTCCCATTTATAGAGGTCCTGGAAAAATTCCCCTCCATAAGGATGACGGTCCATTATACGGGAGTGCTGCTGCAGTGGCTATCCGACAAACACCCGGAGTTCATAAAAAAAATCAGAAATATGGCAGCAAAAGGCCAGATCGAGATAATGACCGGAGGTTTTTACGAGCCGATAATCTCTATCATCCCCGACAGCGACAAGTACGGACAGATCAGGAAACAGACCCAGTTCATAAGGGATCATCTGGACTTTGAGCCAAGGGGCATGTGGCTGGCGGAAAGGGTGTGGGAACCTCATCTTCCAAAGGCCCTTTCTTGCTCTGGAGTAGAATATACCCTGCTTGACGATTATCACTTTGTAAGCTCTGGGCTGGAAGAAAAGGACCTTAACGGATACTATTCTACAGAAGAGCAGGGTTCTGCCATAAATGTGTTCCCCATAAGCAAGACCCTGCGCTATCTGATGCCGTTCCGCCTTCCCCAGGAAACTATAGACCACCTTGCATCACTGGCCTCGCCCTGCGGGACCAGAGCGGCAATAATAGGGGACGACGGGGAAAAATTCGGGGTGTGGCCCGGCACCCACAAATGGGTCTACGAGGAAAAATGGCTGGAGAAATTCTTTGCTCTGTTGGTTGACAACAGCTCTTGGATAGAGACCTTGACCTTTTCGCAGTACACGGACCGCTGCCCCGCAAAGGGAAGCATTTATCTGCCGGCGGCCTCTTACTACGAGATGATGGAGTGGGCGCTCCTGGCGGGGGCAGGCAAAAAATTTGCCCATATCCTGGGAGAGCTTAAAGGCGCTGGAAAGTTCGAGTACTACAAACAGTTCTTCAAGGGGGGCTTTTTCAGGAATTTCTTTGTCAAGTACAGCGAAAGCAACTGCATGCACAAAAAAATGCTCCTAGTGTCCAAAAAAGCCGAGAGGTCCCTCTCAGGTTTTAGCCCGGAAAAAGAAGAGATGCTTGACGAACTGTGGAAGGGGCAGTGCAACTGCCCCTACTGGCATGGCGTTTTTGGCGGGCTGTACCTCAATTATCTAAGACACGCTATCTACGAACACCTGATCAGGGCGGAGAACATGGCCGATACTTTTGCCCATCCATCCAGGAACTGGCTGCAAGCGGAAGTGCAGGAGCACCTCAAAGAGGGGGGCAAAGAGATACTTGTCAGCAGCAGGCTGCTAAACCTGTACCTTTCCCGGACCGGCGGCTGCGCCTTTGAGCTGGACTACAGGCCAAAGGCCTTTAACCTGATGAACACTCTTACAAGAAGAGAGGAAGTCTATCACAGGGACATCCTGAGAAGCCATCTGCACCAGCTGACCCTGACCGGGACCTCGGAAGGAGCTTCCAGCATACACGATGCTGTCAGGGTAAAGGAGGTAGGGCTGGAAAAACATCTCAATTATGACTGGTACCGCAGGACTTCATTTATCGACCATTTCCTTGATCCCGATACTACCATAGACCGGTTCGCGGCTTCAAAATACGGAGAGGCAGGGGACTTTGTCCTTGCACCCTACAGTCACAAAATACTCTACGGCAGAAATGACCTCAAGGTCGTCTTCACAAGAGAAGGAAAAGTCCGTTTCAAAGGAGCGTTTCGTCCCGTATTGGTAGAAAAGACCTTTACCCTCTATTCCGACAGGAGCGAGGTGGATGTATCCTGGAAAATCAAGAACCTCTCTAAAGAGCCGGTATCTCTGTGGATGGGGACAGAGGTAAACCTGTCGCTTCTGGCAGGCAATGCTCCCGACCGCTATTATGTGATAGACGGCAAGAAACCTCAGGATTGCGAGCTTGCCAGCAGGGGCATTTCGCAGCAGATATATGAGGCTGCTTTGATTGACAAATGGAGTTCATTAAGTATAATGATAGACGGAAGCGCAAGGTTCGACCTGTGGCGTTTTCCGATCGAAACTGTTTCACAGTCAGAGGGGGGCTTTGAGCGGACCTATCAGGGTTCGTGTCTGTTGATAATCAACAAATTCGAGCTTGGCGCGGAAGAGCCGGTAGAATTCTCGATAAAATTGACGGTCAAGGAAGGAGCGGCAGATGCCTGAACTTAGAAAAGACCCGATCTCGGACCGCTGGGTCATCATCTCTACGGAAAGAGGCAGAAGGCCCTCTGATTTTAAGGCGGGAGACAAGGGGAGTTCGGTTGCAGCCGAACCCAAAATGTGCCCGTTCTGCGAAGGCAACGAAAGCAAGACCCCGTCAGAAATAATAGCTGCCAGAAAGCCCGGCACGGCAAAGGACACGCCCGGCTGGCAGGTGCGCGTGATGCCCAACAAATTTCCTGCGCTTGTCATAGAGGGGGAAGTTAACAGGACAGGGATAGGGATCTTTGACATGATGAGCGGAATCGGCGCGCATGAAGTGATAGTGGAAAGCCCCAAGCACACCGAACAGATCCCCGAAATGGCGGACACTCAGGTCGAAAAGATACTCTGGGCATATAAAGAGCGCATAAGGGACCTTGAAAGGGACAAGAGGTTCAGATATGTACTGGTGTTCAAGAATTACGGAGAGGCCGCGGGAGCATCTCTTTCCCATTCACATTCTCAGCTGATAGCCACTCCCATAACGCCCAGATACATCAAGATGGAGCTCACCAATGCAAGACAATACTTTATAGAAAAGGAAAGGTGCATCTTTTGCGACCTTATCAGGCAGGAGCTGAGCTTTGGCGAAAGGATAATAGCAGAGAACGAGAATTTTGTAGCTTTTGCCCCTTTTGCATCCAGATTCCCCTTTGAAGTGTGGCTGCTGCCCAGAAAGCATTACTACGGATTTACGGAAATGAACGATGAAGAGACCAAACAATGCGCAAAAATGCTCAAGGACATCCTGATAAGGCTTAAAAAGACGCTTTACGATCCTCCTTATAACTATGTCGTCCACACGGCCCCCAATGTGGTGGCAAGAGCGGGAAGGCCTGACTACTGGGGGACTATACAGTATGACTATCACTGGCACATAGAGATAATCCCAAGGCTGACAAAAACGGCGGGCTTTGAATGGGGTACCGGACTTTATATTAATCCGACCCCGCCGGAAGAGGCCGCAAAATACCTTAGGGAGGTAATGTAAGAGTCCAGGGTACCCGGTGTGTCAGGGAAGTTAAGGGGCAAGGAGGTTTGTTATGGCAGAGAGTTCTAAGAAGAAGAGAACCGTAAAGCCAAGAGCAGCAAAGAAAACACCCAGAACGGCAAAAAAGCCGGCAAAAAAGAGGACTACTGCTAAAGGGACAGGAACCTCTTTGGCAAAACGCATTCTATCAAGGCTCAAACCCGCAGCGCTCCGGATACCGGAAGAGACGGCAAAGGAATCCCCAAAAAGAGAACATCCCGTTGCAAGCGCAGGTCCCGTCATGCAAAAAATGATGGGGAGCAGGGGATATGAGCTTCCCGAGGGATATTCGGACTGCAGAATAACCCTTCTTGTGAGAGACCCTCACTGGCTCTATGCCTATTGGGAGATACCGGATTGGAAGATCGACGAGATAAGATCTGCCATCGGGCATTATGAATTTTCAAGGTCAAAAAAGATCCTGCGCGTTTATGATGTGTCTGGTATTAATTTTACGGGGATGAACGCTAACAAGTCCTTTGACATAGAACTTAACAGCCAGGCAAAGAACTGGTATGTCAATATAGGGGAGCCCAACAGAAGCTGGTGCATAGACATCGGGTTCCTGGACCCCAGCGGAAAGTTTTATGTCGCCGCAAGATCAAATATAGTATCCACCCCCAGGGACAGCATGTCGGACGAAATAGACGAGGAATGGATGACAATAGACTGGGACAAGATCTACTCTCTTTCCGGCGGCTTTGGACTGGGGAGGTCATCCGGAGATATAAAAGAATTGCTCAAGAGAAGGCTTCATGAAGAGCTTTCGTCGGGTTTTCCGTCCAGCTTCATGCAAAAACCATCGGAAGAGAACAAAGATTTCTGGCTGGTCGCGAGCACCGAACTCATTGTTTACGGGGCAACAGAGCCTTCGGCCCAGCTTACTGTTCAGGGACTGCCCGTAAAGTTGAGAAGTGACGGCTCTTTTACGCTGAGATTTGCCCTGCCTGACGGCAGGCAGGAAATACCTATCGTCGCAAAGAACGCAAAAGGCGACATGAGGCGCTCCATTACCAAGGTTGTCGAGAAAAGAACTCAGTAATGGAAAAAGGATATCTGGCGCTGGTGCTCCACGCGCACCTTCCGTTCGTTCGCCATCCCGAACACAGTGATTTTCTTGAGGAGGACTGGCTTTTTGAGGCTATAACAGAGACCTACATTCCCCTTATCAATGTCTTTGACGGCCTTATAAGGGATGGTATTCCTTTTAAAATAACGGTTTCTCTTTCGCCCACGCTTATTGCCATGCTGAGGGACGATCTGCTGCAGCAGCGCTACATTGCCCATATGAACAGCCTTATCGAACTCTCATATAAAGAGATAGAAAGGACCAAATGGGAGCCGCAGTTCAACCATCTGGCGCACATGTACAAGGACAAGTTCGAGAACGCCAGATGGGTCTTCTGTGAAAAATACGGCCGGGACCTGACCAGGGCCTTCAAGACTTTTCTTGATTCCGGCTGCGTGGAAGTGATAACCTGCGGCGCCACTCACGGGTTTTTGCCGCTGATGGAAACCTGCAAAGAAGCCTCCCGAGCACAGATAAGAGTGGCGGCTCGTTACTTCAAGGATGTGTTCGGAAGAACTCCCGCTGGGATCTGGCTTCCGGAGTGCGGCTATTTCCCCGGCCATGACAGGTATGTTTTTGAAGAGGGGATAAGATACTTTTTTGTTGACACCCACGGCATACTTCACGGCTCTCCAAGGCCCAAATACGGTATCTTTGCGCCTGTGTACTGCAGAAGCGGCGCAGCGGCCTTTGGAAGGGACATAGAATCATCAAAAGCCGTGTGGAGCGCCAAGGAAGGTTATCCGGGTGATTATAATTACAGGGAATTCTACAGGGACATCGGCTTTGACCTTGACTTTGAGTACATGAAGCCATATATCCATTCCGACGGAATAAGGGTGAATACCGGGATCAAGTATTACCGCATCACCGGAGAAACAAACCATAAGGAGCCTTACGATAGACGCTGGGCTCTGGACAGAGCGGCAGATCACGCAGGGAATTTTATGTTCAACAGGCAAAAGCAGGTGGAACACCTGTATGACCTGCTCGGTAAAAAACCCATACTTGTTTCTCCGTATGACGCCGAACTCTTCGGCCACTGGTGGTTCGAAGGTCCCGAATGGCTTGACTTTTTGATAAGAAAGCTTGCCTGCGACCAGGACACGATAAAATTGACCACTCCGTCCCACTACCTTGACGAGAACAAGAGGAACCAGGTCATAGAGCCATCTATGAGCAGCTGGGGATATAAGGGATACAATGAGGTCTGGCTGGAGGGCAGCAACGACTGGATATACAGGCATCTGCACAAGGCCGCGGAAAGGATGATGGAGTTGGCCAATGATGCTGTGAGGTCGAATAATAATTCTCCCCAAAAAATACGAGCGCTCAACCAGGCAGCCAGAGAACTCCTTCTGGCTCAGGCCTCGGACTGGGCCTTTATCATGAAGACCGGAACTACCGTGCCTTATGCCGTAAAAAGGACCAAAGACCACATAGAAAGGTTCACAAAACTTTATGAGATGCTCAAGTCAGGCAATATTGACGAGGGATATCTGGCCGATATAGGATCAAAGGACAATCTTTTCCCCGATCTGGACTACCGGGTCTATTGTACATAGCTTATGAAAGCAGTACTCATGGCGGGCGGGATGGGCACCAGGCTCCATCCTCTTACTGTTGACAGACCCAAACCGCTGGTTCCGGTCTGCGGCAGGCCTATCATGTCGCATGTCCTTTCCTGGCTCAAAAAACACGGAGTAGAAGAGATAATAGTTCTCTTATACCACCAGCCGCAGCAGATAAAGGACTATTTCGGGGACGGGTCTTCCCACGGAGTAAAACTTTCTTATATTGAAGCAAAAGAGGACCTTGGAACGGCCGGCGCCGTAAAACTGGCCGAAGGCCTGCTCACTTCCGATTTTTTGGTGCTGAGCGCTGATGTGATCTCTGATATAGACCTGACCGCTCTTGCTGAGTTTCATAAAAAGAACGTCACTCTGGCAACAATATCTCTAACCAGGGTAAAGAACCCTCTGCAGTACGGGATAGTCATCACCGAACCCGACGGGCGTATCAAGGCTTTTCTTGAAAAACCTTCCTGGGCAGAGGTATTCAGCGACACAGTCAATACGGGGATCTATGTTCTAAAAAAGGAAGCCCTGGACCAGGTGCCATGCGGACGGTTCTTTGACTTTAGCCAGGACCTCTTTCCGAAGTTCCTTAAAGAGCACAAAAAGGTCTTCGGTTTTGTGGACAGCGGTTATTGGAAAGACATCGGCAATTTGATAGAATATAAAAACTCCCACGGCGATCTGCTTAAAGGCAAAAGCCTTTTTCCTGCGTCGCTAAGAACGGGGCCGGAGGTCCAGATAGAGAATTCCTGCATCGGTGAAGGATGCAAAATAGGGCAGGGAAGCAGGCTGGTGAATTGCGTCGTCTGGGATAATGTTGAAATAGGCAAAGAGTGTTTCCTTAAAGACGCGGTGGTGGCAAGCGGCTGTTTTATAGGCGACGGCAGCATTCTTGAAGAGGGGAGCGTGCTCGGCCGCGGCTGCAGGGTCTCTTCCGGGGTCAGGGTCCTTCCATTTGTCAAGATCTGGCCGGATAAAGAAATAGAAAAGGGCAGCACGGTGAACAAAACAGTTGTCTGGAGAGAAAAGTGGTCCAACGCGATTTTTGGCGCGTTCGGGGTCACGGGGAAATGCAATATAGAGATAACCCCCGAATTTGCCGCCAAACTGGGTTCTGCCTACGGAGCAATGCTCGGCAAGGGTTCTTCCGCTGTATGTTCCATGGACGGACACAAATCTTCAAGGATGATATACAGGGCGCTTATTGCCGGTGTCCTGTCCTCGGGGGTCAACATCTCTAATATTGAGACCGTGCCGATCCCGATCAACCGGTACTTTCTCAAATCGCTTTCATGCAATGGCGGCTTCCATGTAAGAAAGTCGCCGTTCGACAATGAAGTTATAGACATAAAGTTCTTCGACTTTGACGGTATGGACCTGTCAACTTCAAAAGAAAAAACAATAGAGCGCCTTTTCTGGGGGGAGGATTATCTGCGGGCTGCCATAGAGGAAACAGGAGAGCTCACTTTTCCCTTTTGCAGGGTGACCGAAGAATACAAAGAAGGTGTGCTTCACTACATAGACAGCAGCTGCATCAGGAAAAGGGGCTTTAAGATAGTGGTGGATTACGCCTTTGGCAGCGCCTCGCAGGTCTTTCCGACCGTGCTGGGAGAACTGGGATGCGAAACGGTTGCGATCAATTCCCATCTGGAAAAGACCAAATTGACAAAATCAAAAGAAGAATTTGACAGATACCTGAACCAGCTTTCGCAGATCGTAACCAGCCTTAAGGCGGACCTGGGCATCATGTTCGACTCCGGGGCCGAAAAGGTCTTTATCGTTGACGAAAAAGGTAAGATACTGGAGGGGCAGACAGCCCTTGCTTTTGTCACCGCTCTGGTACTGATATCCGACACACCAAAAACGATAGCCGTACCGGTAAATGCCAGCTTCGCTGTTGATGACCTGGCAAAAAATTCCGGAACAAAGGTAATAAGGACAAAAACATCCATTAGGGCGATGATGGAAGGGGCGATGTCAGGAGGCGTCGGCTTTTTGGGCGAACCCGTGGGAGGCTATATCTTTCCGGGCTTTAAACCCTATTTTGATGCGATGCTTGCAACAGCAAAGATACTGGAACTGCTTGCAAGATCCGGAAAGAAGGCTTCGCAGATCACGGATTCCCTGCCGAGGACCTGTTTCCGAAAAGAAAAACTTAACTGCGAGAACGAATCCAAGGGCAGCGTCATCAGAAAGCTCGTGGAATCAAGCAGCGGCTCGCAAACTGACCTGACCGACGGATTCAAGGTTATTTTTGACGAGGGCTGGGCTCTGGTGCATGCCCATCCCGACAAGCCGGAACTTCACATAACGGCGGAGGCAAATGATCCCGTGTCCTGCGACAGGATCTTTGACGACTTAAGCCGTGAGGTCAGAAAAATGCTGGGGCAGAAACAATGAAGGTCCTGTTCGTTTCTTCAGAAATGGTGCCGTTCTGCAAGACAGGAGGCCTTGCGGATGTGGCTGGTTCGCTCCCAAAGGCGGTCAAAGCGCTTGGACATGACATAAGGGCGATGATCCCAAAGTACAAGATGGTGGATGACGGACACTTCAGGTTAAAAACGCTTTTTGAAGGGATACCCGTCCTGGTCGGCGACAGCATCGAATACGCTGCTGTCTATGAAACAAAATTGCCCGGCTCCGGCGTAACGGTCTATCTGATCGGCAGTGAAAAGTATTTTGACAGGGAGGGGCTTTATCAGGAGAACGGCAGGGATTATCCGGACAATGCGCAGAGGTTCGTATTTTTCTGCAAGGCGGTCCTGGCCGCCCTAAAGAAACTCGGCTGGGAACCGCATGTTATCCATCTTAACGACTGGCAGACGGCCCTGATAGCCGCCTACATAAAAACCGTCGGTTCCGAAGATCCGTTCTTTAGAACGGTGGCCACCGTCTATTCGGTACACAATATGGGCTACCTGGGACTTTTTAACGCTGACACGATGCTGCTCACGGGGCTGTCCTGGCAGTATTATACTCCCGACACTCTTGAGTTCTGGAACAATGTCAGTTATGCAAAGGCGGGTTTTGTTTTTGCCGATGTCATCAATACGGTCAGCCCCACTTATGCCAGAGAGATACAGACCCCCGAGTTCGGCTGCGGACTTGAGGGACTGGTTAAGAAAAGAGGCTCTGATGTCTATGGGATACTCAACGGGATAGACAATGAACTGTGGGACCCATCCAGGGACACCAAGATAGCAAAGACATATTCTTCCTCCAATCTCAGGGGGAAAGCCGTGAACAAGGCCGCCCTTCGCAAGGCCAATGATCTGGAAAACCGCAAAGACTCCCCAATTATCGGCATAATTTCGCGGCTTGCGGACCAGAAAGGCCTGGACATACTTTCGCAGGCCCTTCCTGATATAATGGAAATGGGTTTTCAGTTCGTGGCGCTGGGCGCGGGAGACCCCTCGTATCAGGACCTTTTCAGGTCTTTTTCGGAAAGATACAAAGGGAAGTTCTCCGCCAATATCGGGTTCAATTCGGCGCTTGCACAGCTTATCTATGCAGGAAGCGACCTGTTCATCATGCCGTCCCGGTATGAGCCCTGCGGGCTCGGACAGCTTATCAGCTTTAAATACGGAACGATACCGATAGTGAGAAAGACCGGCGGGCTGGCTGACACCGTGTTCAATTATGACCTTAAGTCCGAAGATGGGGACGGGTTCGTTTTTGAGGAGTACTCTTCGAAGCCGCTGGCAGAGGCAGCTTCAAGGGCATATGCGGCCTACAAGGACAGGAAAAAGTGGGGCAGGTTGGTAAAGAAGGTCATGTGCTACGATTTTTCCTGGGATATCTCGGCCAAGAAGTACATAGCGCTCTACAAAAAGGCTATAGAAAAAGTGCTTTCTTTTAGACAGGCCCCGGCGCAGTAAGGAGAAAAGATGTCAGGACATTCAAAGTGGTCTACAATTAAAAGGGCCAAAGGCAAGACCGACCAGTTAAGAGGAAAACTCTTCTCCAAACTTGCAAGGGAGATCACGGTAGCCGCAAAACTCGGGGGAGGGGATCTTTCGGGCAATGCCAGGCTCCGCCTGGTAGTGGACAAGGCCAAAGAGGCCAACATGCCGCGCGACAACATCCAGAGGGCCATTGACAGGGGAACAGGAGCCATCGAAAGCGCCGCCCTGGAGGAACTTTCATACGAAGGCTACGGCCCGGCAGGCGCTGCGGTAATAGCCGATGTGATGACGGACAACAAGAACAGGACGCAGGGAGAGATCCAGTTCATCTTTACAAAGAACGGCGGCAATATGGGGAAAGCCGGCTGCGTGTCCTGGCAGTTCGCCAAATACGGGGTTATTACGGCAGAAAAATCAAAAGTTGACGCCGAACAGCTGATGGCAGAGGCTATCGAGGCAGGAGCCGAAGACATAACCGAAGAAGATTCAACCCTGGAGGTCAGGACCAAACCGGAAAACTTTGAAGCTGTGCTCAAGGCGCTGAAAGAGAAAAAGTTCGAACTCTCCTCCTCTGAGATCACGCTTGTGCCCAACACCACGATAGCCGTTTCAGGGGAAGAAGCAAAAAAACTGTTAAAACTGGTGAATGCGCTGGAAGAGCACGATGATGTGCAGAATGTTTACTCTAATTTTGATGTTCCGGATGAGATAGCATCAGAAATACAGTAGAAATACGGTAGAAATTCATTGAAACACATTGCAGACCTTCATGTTCATACGGTATCGTCCGGCCATGCGTATAACACGATATACGAGTATGCTCAGCAGGCAAAGAAAAAAGGCCTTAAATACATTGCCATGACGGACCACGGCCCCGCTATGGGAGGGGCTCCCCACGAGTACCACTTTGCCAATCTGCACAGCCTCCCGCAAAAGATCAGGAATGTACGCATACTTAAAGGCATCGAGGCCAACATCATAAACACCGAAGGGGCTCTGGACCTTGACGAGCAGTATCTTAAGGAACTGGAAGTGGTGATCGCCTCTTTTCACATACGGGTAGGTTATGACGGGCGTGATGAAAGGACCAACACCGATACCCTCCTAAAGGTTATAAGCAACCCTTATGTGAGGATATTGGGACATACAGGAAATCCTCAGTTCAAAATAGACATCCCGACCATAGTTGAAGCCTGCAAAAAGCACGGGGTACTTATCGAAATAAACAATTCGAGTTTTTCCGGGATGATAAGGCAGGGAAGTTACGACAGGTGCATAGAAATAGCGCGTCAGGTCAAAAAGATAGGCTGGAAGGTCTGCTTTGGATCTGACTCCCATTGCATAGATACCCTGGGCATCTTCAAAAAATCTGAGGAAGTTGCAAAAAAAGCGGGACTTTTGCCATCCGATATTATTAATACTTCAACAGAGATGATAGAGAGATATTTGATAGGCCCCCGAGCCTGAGCTCTCGACTCCTCTCGGGACAAGAGGTTCGAACCCCATTAAGTTTCGGGATGATTATTTGATTTTCCTCTGGACAGAAAAGAAACTCGTTAAGGGCTCCGCCCTTAACAATCCCGCGATTGCCGTAAGCTCCTCCAGGCGCATATCGAGTCCTCATACGGACTCGTTTAGTATCGAATGTTTAGAGTCTTTCCTAATATTCTTTCTTTGTGTCGTCGCCCGGAACGGCAATCGCCATTATCTATGAGTTCTTTAAGCAATATAGGCTATGCAGGAATATTAGTATCTTGGTTGCTCAAGCGCCGTTGGAACCGAGCGAGCTTGCTGAAGGGTGCGAGCGAGGGAATTACGGCGCTTGCGGGGGAGCTGGGGGCAGAGCCCCCGCGAGTTTCTTTTGCTACTTTTCTTGCCGATGCAAGAAAAGTAGAAGAAGAATGCCCGGAAAGGGTGTCAAAATTTGTGATCTGCAATTTGCAGCTTGTCATTCCGTTATATAATAGACATATATGCCCGACCCAAGCAAAATAGTCATCCGCGGTGCAAGAACGCACAATCTTAAGAACATCGACCTTGAGATCCCCAGGAACAAGCTCGTCGTACTTACGGGGCTTTCCGGCTCCGGAAAATCATCACTTGCTATCGACACCTTGTACGCGGAGGGGCAGAGGCGTTATGTTGAATCCCTTTCTGCCTATGCAAGGCAGTTCCTTGAGCAAATGCAGAAGCCTGATGTGGATTCCATAGACGGTCTTTCTCCTGCCATCTCTATAGAGCAGAAAGCCCCCAGCAGGAACCCCAGGTCCACCGTGGGCACGGTTACAGAACTGTATGATTTTTTGCGCCTTTTGTACGCAAGCATAGGAACGCCTTACTGCTACAAATGCGGAAAAAAGATAGAAAAACAGAGCGCTTCCCAGATAACAGACAACATAATAAAGCACTTCGGCAAAAAAAAGATAATGGTACTGTCACCCGTCACCTCCGGAAAAAAAGGCGAGCACAGGGACCTTATTGAGTCTCTTAAAAAGGAAGGGTTTGTAAGGATAAGGGTGGACGGGACCGTATTTGAGATAGGGCAGGACCCCAAGCTTGACAAAAAAAAGAAACATTCGATAGAGGTGGTGGTGGACCGCCTGTCTTGCGGCAGCCAGGCCAGGGGAAGGCTGTTCGAATCCGTTGAGACGGCGCTAAAACTGGGCAGGGGAAGCGTTCTGATAGCAGAAGGCAAGAACACTCCGGTCATCTACAGCGAGAACTTTGCCTGCGCTGCCTGCGGCATAAGCCTGGGGGAGATAAGCCCCAGGATCTTTTCTTTTAACAACCCTTACGGGGCCTGCCCAAACTGCACGGGGCTGGGCTCTCTTTTAATGTTCGACCCGGACCTTGTCATCCCGGACAGAACTCTATCTATAAACGAAGGGGCGATCGAGCCGTGGAAATCCGGAGCTCCCTATTACATGCACAAACTGGAGGCCCTGGCCAAAAAAATGAAGTTCAGCCTGGACACCCCCGTCAAGGACCTGACAAAGGAGCAGTTGGATACCATCCTCAACGGCACCGGCGGTGAAAAGATGAAGTTCAGATACACCTATTCCGGAGGATATTCGGAATATGAAGATGATTACGAAGGGGTCCTTAATCATCTGGACAGAAGATATAAAGAAACGGATTCTGAAAATGTGAGGTTCTACCTGTACAGGTTCATGAGCCCGGTGGTCTGCAAAGAATGCGGCGGGGCAAGGTTGAAGCCGGAAAGCCTATCGGTAAAAATCAACGGGCTGTCCATAGCGGACGCGTCCTCTCTATCAATAGAAAAACTGGGAGATTTTATCAAAGGACTTAATCTTTCAAAGACCCAGCTGGACATCTCAAGACAGATACTAAAAGAGATAAACGCAAGGCTAAAGTTCCTCTCAAATGTCGGACTCGATTATCTGACGCTGAACCGGCAGTCCTGGACCCTGTCGGGAGGAGAGGCCCAGAGAACGCGCCTTGCAACTCAGATAGGTTCAGGCCTTGTCGGGGTCATGTACATACTTGATGAGCCAAGCGTCGGGCTCCACCAGAGGGACAACGAACGGCTTATAAACACGCTCAAGGACCTGCGCGACCTTGGGAATACGGTCATTGTAGTTGAACACGATGAAGAGATCATGAAAGCATGCGACCATATAATTGACATCGGCCCCGGAGCCGGTGTTCACGGCGGCAGAGTGGTGTCACAGGGCAGCCCTCAGGAGGTCTCAAGTGACGCCTCTTCCGTGACGGGAAAATATCTGAGCGGCAGGGAAAGCATTAGAGTCCCTGACAAGAGAAGAAAAGGCAGCGGGAAAACCATCACCATAAAGGCAGCCGCTCACCACAACCTTAAAAAAATAGATATCAGCATACCGCTTTCCACCTTTACCGCTGTCACCGGGGTATCTGGTTCAGGCAAAAGCTCTCTCATAAACGAGGTCCTTTACCGTGAACTGGCAAGACAGCTTTATAGGTCCACCGAAAAGCCCGGAAAGTTCTCCTCAATACACGGCATAGACAACATCGACAAGGTAATAATAATTGACCAGTCCCCGATCGGGCGCACCCCCAGGTCCAATCCGGCCACCTATACAAAAGCCTTTGACCACATAAGAGACCTTTTCTCCATGACGGAAGAAGCCAGGGTAAGAGGCTATCAGAAAGGCAGGTTCTCCTTTAATGTCAAAGGCGGCAGATGCGAGACCTGCGGCGGAGGCGGCCTGATAAAAATAGAAATGCACTTTCTGCCTGATGTCTATATCCCCTGTGAGGAATGCAAGGGGAAAAGGTATAACCCCGAAACTCTGGAGGTCAAATTCAAGGGCAGGAGCATAGCCGAGGTCCTGGACATGACTGTGGAAGAAGCTTATAACCTTTTCGAAAAGATCCCCAGGGTAAGCCACATACTTCGGACCCTTATGGATGTCGGGCTTTCATATATCCATCTGGGACAGGCAGCGACAACGCTGTCCGGAGGAGAGGCTCAGAGGATAAAGCTTTCGGCCGAACTGTCTCACAGAAGCACAGGCAGGACTTTATATATACTGGATGAGCCGACCACCGGCCTTCACTTTGATGACATAAAAAAGCTGCTGGAGGTGCTTCAGAGGCTTGTGGATGCAGGCAACACGGTGGTCGTTATTGAACATAATCTTGATGTAATAAAGTCGGCTGACCATCTGATAGACCTTGGGCCCGAGGGAGGAGATAAGGGAGGTTATCTGGTGGCACAGGGAACGCCCGAGGTGGTAAGTTCCTGTAAAAAGAGTTATACTGGTCAATATTTGGCCAGATCCCTATATATAAGGAGGTGAAGCATGAGCGAAGTAAAACCGCTTAAAGAATACGGCCACATCGAAAAGAACAAGGACACGCATTTTATCCTCACCAGTTCGGAATGGCGCGGCAATGTATATATCGATCTCAGAGAGTATTATCAGATGCCTGAGGCCAAAGCAGACTGGCTGCCCACAAAAAAAGGCATTAGGTTCAAAAAGGAAATGCTGGGGGATATCTTAAAGCTCCTGGAAAAAGCAAAGGAAGATTAAGCCAAAGATGGCCGAAGACAGGTTACCGCCGCAGGACCTCAACGCGGAGCAGTCGGTTGTCGGCTGCATGTTGCTTGACAAGAACGCGATCATCCGCGTCGTTGAGATGCTGCGCCCCGATAGTTTTTACCGCGACGCGCACAGATATATTTTTGAAGCCATCCTGAACCTCTTTGACAAGAATGAACCCGTCGATATCGTTACCGTGACCGCAGAGCTCAGAAAGACGGACAGGCTGGACTCCGTCGGCGGCAGCGTATACATTTCGGACCTGTTGAACTGCGTGCCAACGGCGGCCAATGTGGAATATTATGCAAAGATAGTCGCCGAAAAGGCCGTTCTAAGGCGCCTGATAGAAGCGGGCACAAAGATAGTTGCGGAAGCCTTTGAGGACCCTGAGAATGTTGACGCCGTTCTGGACGATGCCGAAAAGAGCATCTTTGAGATAGCCCTTAAGAGGTCCAGACAGGGATTTCAAAAGATCGACGCTCTTTTGAAATCGGTGCTCAACAAGATAGACCAGCTCTACGGCAAAAAAGAATCTCTGATCGGGATACCGACAGGATATCCAGACCTGGATAGTATGACCGGAGGCCTGCAAAACTCCGAACTAATAATAATCGCCGCAAGACCTTCGGTAGGAAAAACCGCTCTGGCGCTCAACATTGCGCAGAATGTGGCAGTTAAGCATAAACTACCGGTGGCTATTTTTAGTCTTGAGATGTCCAAGGAAGCGCTTGCCCAGAGGCTGCTCTGCAGCGAGTCCGAGGTGGACGCGCAAAAATTAAGAGCACAGACCCTTTCGGACGCCGGCTGGAAAAGGCTGACAAGGGCCATAGGAAGGCTTTCGGAGGCCTCTATCTGGATAGACGATACCGCAGCGATCTCCGCCACTGAGATAAGGGCAAAAGCAAGAAGGATGAAGATAGAAAGAGGCCTTTCGCTGGTGATAATAGACTACATGCAGCTGATCCAGGCCAGGTTCAGGTCGGAGAACCGCGTCCAGGAAATGTCCGAGATAGCAAGGGCGCTCAAGACCATGGCAAGGGAGCTGGATGTGCCGGTGATAGCGCTTTCGCAGCTCTCAAGGGCTGTCGAACAGCGGCAGGTAAGGATCCCCAGGCTTTCGGACCTTAGGGAATCAGGAGAGATAGAGCAGACGGCCGACCTGGTGCTGTTCATCCACAGGGACGACTACAATAACCCTAATTCGGAAAAAGCCAACACAGCCGAAATAATAATCGCAAAACAAAGGAACGGCCCCACAGGCTCGGTCGACCTGGTGTTCAGGAAAGAATACACCAAGTTCGAAAGTAAATCCCAGTATAATGACGCTGCATAGAACTGCGCTGGCGGCTCTGGCGTTGTGGCCGCTTCTTTTGTTCTCCCAGGCTCTTTGCCAGGACACCGGCGTTTCGCTTACCGGAGACGACATATTTTACCGGAAGGAACAGGGACTGGTAGAGGCTCGCGGCTCGGTAGAGGCTTCCTACAAGGATATAAAGGTTCTTTCTAACCACCTGATCTATTATTCAAAAGATGGCAGGATAGTAGCTCCCGAGGACTTCACCTTTGAGAGGCAGGATGTTGTGCTCAAGGGTAAGGACCTTGATTACAACATTAAAAGCAAAGAGGGCAGGGCGGCCAGCGTTTCTATGGTGCTCAAAGGCAACTGGATCTCAGGAAAGGATGTTATTATCAAGCCGGAGGAGATATCCTTAAGCGACGCTTCTTTTTCCACCTGCGGGCTCAAAGAACCCCATTACAAGTTCACCGCTCAAAATCTCAGCCTTTATCCGAAACAGGGATGGATAGTTATATACATGGGGGTCCTGTGGGTCAAAGGTTTTCCGATAGCGCCTGTCCCTACCTATGTTTATGATATGACTTCGGTACCCGGCTTCGCTTCAAAAAACAAGGTCCCACTGCCTGAATTCGGAGTGGACCCTGATGACGGGGCGTATTTAAAGCAAAAACTATTTTGGAGGTTGTCTGGATTCAGCTACGGCATGGCACAGGTGGATTACGCGACCAAAAAGGGACTGGGGCTGGGTTTTGAAGGAAATTATGTTGTGGACCGCTCCAACCAGGGCAACATCAGGATACACGGCCTTAATGCCGACGGCTACTGGGGAGGCATTACTCATTCGTTATTTTTCGGCAGCGATATAAAGTATGAAGAGTCGAAGACCTTTTTGTACCAGCTGCTAGAATTCCTTCCCAGAAAAAAATATGAACTCCGCACCGAGGTCTCCTACAGGGAAAGGGTCAATTACGAAAAGGTCAGCCTCCTTCCCAAGGTGTCCTTAAGGTACGACGACCTTCCTTTCTCCTTCCTGGAGCTGCGTCCCAGCGTTGAGATAAGCCTGGCCGGGGTTTCCGAAGAAAGCACGGGGGTCGGCGTTTTTGAGGGCACTTTTAAAAGTTCCGTTAACTATTTTCACGAATTGCCCAGGGGGTTCTGGGCAGATCTTGCAGCCTCCGTTGATTACAGGGGGTATGACTCCTCTTCCAGATGGCTTAGGCTTGATGGCAGTATAGATATCTTCAAACCCGTGAACGACCGGCTGGACGCGGGTATCGGCTACGGGCACCTTTTCATAAACGACGGGGCCAGCCCTTACCGCTTTGAAAGATACAGGTTCTTTCCTTACGATGATGTAAGAGGCAACCTCCGTTACAAGAACGGGCCTTTTAAGGCAGGGGTCTTTATTTCCTACAATGTTCCTGTTTTAACGCCGCGGGAAATAGACTATAATGCAACTATGGAGCTGCATTGTTTTGATGTTACGCTCCTTTACAGGGCAATGAGGGGTGAATTTTCCGTGGGGTTGAACCTGGTATCAAAATAAGGGAGGCTCAAATGAAGAAGGGGTTCTTTATCAGTTTTGAAGGCACCGAAGGCTGCGGAAAATCTACGCACGCGGCCCTGCTGCATTCCTATCTTAAAAGTCTAGGCAAAAAATCGGTCCTCACCCTTGAGCCAGGTTCCACAAAGATCGGCAAAGAGGTACGGAAGCTGCTGCTTTCTACGGAAGAGCCGCTGGCAAAGAACGCGGAGCTCTTTCTTTTTGCCTGCGACAGGTCACAGCATGTTGAGCAAGTGATAGCGCCGGCGCTCAACGACGGCGCCGTTGTTATCTGCGACAGGTTCACGGATTCAACCCTTGCCTACCAGATAGGAGGCCGCAAACTTCCCGAAGAACTGGTCAGATATGTCAATGCGGTCTCTTCCTGCGGCCTGATACCGGACCTGACATTTCTGCTTGATGTTTCTCCCATGGTGGGACTTCCGAGAGCCATCGGGGTGTCCAGTCTGGGCAAAGGTAAAGTGAAAAAGATAGACCGATTCGAAAAAGAAAAGATAGCCTTTCACGACGAGGTAAGGGCCTTTTACCTTGAAACGGCAAAGAACGA
>JBAZKV010000026.1 GCA_041650635.1 Candidatus Margulisiibacteriota bacterium
AGGAATGCCGTAAAGAGAAGCGCTTAATTTCATCAAGATCGGCGCATAGATGTTGTCAAAAAAAGGATCAAAGACATGCGCTATCAGCGTTTCGGCCATCAACCGGATAAAAGAAAAAGAAAAAAATGCTGCAAATCCGGCAATAACAAGACCGAAAAACGGATGGATAGAAAGGTCTTCCAGAACTTCGGGTACGGTATGGTGGCGGTGCTCTATCTTTTGTATCCTGCCGACCAGTTTGCCAATATCCTTCCAGCGGTCCTCCAGGCTGTGGACCCTGACTTTTTTCCTTTTTGCCTGGCTCAGCCTCTGGATTAGAGTTCTAAATCCCTGCCCGGTGACCGCGGTCGTTGGGATGGCCGGAGTGCCGAGCCACTCTTCCAGGGCTTTGTGGTCTATATGTATACCCTTGTGTTTTGCGTCATCCCAGATGTTGAGGGCCACTATCACCGGCAGGTCCTTTTCCATCAATTGAAGGGTCAGGTCGAGGTTCCTTTCCAGATTGGTGGAGTCCACCACATTTATGACGATGTCATTTTCCGGCGAAGCATCCTGGAGCATTTTGCAGGCGACTTCTTCGGCTTTGGAAGTCGGGCAGAGGGCATAAGTTCCAGGGACATCGATGATCTCGTATTTTTCGCCGTTCAGGATGGCATATCCCCTTGTGTATTCAACGGTGGAGCCCGGATAATTTGAGGCTATGACCTGAGTGCCCGTAAGGCGCGAAAAGAAAACGCTCTTCCCTACATTGGGGTTTCCCATTAGCAGGATCCGCTTTTGTGATGGTTCGTTCACTACAGCACCTCCACCTCTATCTTACGCGCCATGCCGTGGCCAATGGCCAGAGTTGTTGCTCCCGCCTTGACAGTGACCGGACCGCAAAGGAATTGCGAGCTGACAACTTCCACGATAGTGCCGCTCCGCAGGCCCATGGAACTAAGCCTATTAACGGCTCCTGAGCCGCCGTGAATGTCTATTATCCTTACTTTTGAGCCTGGAGGAAGCTCGCAGAGAGAAATATGATTTGTATCTGAAAAGTTAGGCATACCTAACAATATAGCATGGTTTTTTGTGCGGGTAAACCGCCCATCTTTACTTTTTTTTATAAACCGCTATACTGTTGCCAGGCGGCATCAAAATGGCAAAATACAGGATATTAATGGTGGATGATGAAACCAACTATCCCACCGCGTTCAAATTCCTTACCGAGCTGAAAGGTGACTATGAAGTGCTTGTTGCCGCAAGCGGCAAAGAAGCGTTTGAGATAGCCCGCAGCAGCAGGCCGGATGTAATCACTCTTGATGTTATGCTGGGGGGGGAGGATGGAGTGGATATCCTTAAGAAAATAAGGGAAGAAAATTCCCTTAAGGATATCCCTGTAATAATGATGTCCGGAGTAGAGGCGGAATCCTCAAGACAGGCCGCCGAAGCGCTTGGGATAGAAGATTTTTTGACAAAACCGGTAGAAATGGACGATCTGCTCCGCAAAATAAACCTGATCAAGGCAAGGGATTCGATCTCTCAAAAATAGCGCCTTAGGTCTCAACGAGCATTACAGTCTGGCCACCGAATCTATCCCCAGCGAAAGATCTGACCGAAGGCCTTTCTTGTTCCTGTAGTACGCGGCGCAGCCTATCATCGCGGCGTTGTCCGTGCACAACTCAAGCGGCGGGATCCTGCAGTCAATTCCTTCCTTTCGGCATTCTTCGCTAAGGTTTTTTCTAAGCAGGGAGTTTGCAGATACGCCTCCTGCCAGCATTACCGTCTTAACTCCTTTTTCTTTTGCCGCCCTGATGGTTTTTTCTGAAAGGGTGTCGACCACGGCTTTTTGGAAGGAGGAGACGAGATCCATAACCCTCACCACCGGCCCCTCTCCCAGCCCCTCGACTACGCTCGGGCCGAGAGGGAGAGCGGGGCTCTTCTTTACATAATAGACTACGGCAGTTTTTATGCCGCTGAAGGAGAAGTCGTATCCGTCATCCAGCATGGGGCGTTTAAAATCAACGGCGTCGGGGTCGCCTTCTTTTGCAAGTTTGTCGATAATAGGGCCTCCGGGATAGCCCAACCCAAGGAACCTTGCCACTTTGTCAAAAGCTTCTCCGGCGGCGTCATCCCTTGTTCTTCCGAGAGTTTCATATTCACAGTGATCTTTTACCAGGACTATCTGCGTATGGCCGCCGGAGACGATGAGGCATATGAAAGGGAAGTGGACCGCAGACCGGGAACCGTTGACCGCAGTTAAAAAATTAGCGTAGATGTGGCCTTCGAGATGGTTAACCCCTATTAGAGGCTTGTTAAGCGCAAAGGCGATGGCTTTGGCGGCGGAAAGACCTACAATAAGAGAACCCGGGAGGCCGGGGCCAAAGGTGACCGCTACCGCATCTATATTTTTAAAAGCCTTTCCCGAAACATCCATGGCTTCTTTTATAACGGGGCTTACGGCCTCGATATGCTTGCGTGCAGCCACTTCCGGGACGATGCCTCCATACTTTTTATGGAATTCGGTCTGGGAAGAAACAATATTGGAAAGGACTTGGCGGCCGTCCTTAACAACGGCTGCTGATGTTTCGTCGCAGGAGGTTTCAAGGGATAGAATAAGCATGATATTACTGACATTTTAGCATGGCAAAAACCAAAGAACGCGTCCTGCGATTTTGCCTTCATGCTATAATCCTCTCATCACAAAAAAATGAAAGGGAAAAAATGAAAAACCCGCTGTACTTTCTACTGGGGATGGTTTTATTGATGTGCGTGTCGGAGGCCTCTTCTCTGGTCCGTGTATCGAGCTTTGAGGGAGGCAGTCTTTATAAGGCCGGCAATATCAATGTTGTCGTAATGAACGGAAGCTTCTACAGCATGGGCAGGCAGTACGGCGGGTTGTTAAAGGCGGAATTTGCCGAGTTCTACGACATGGCAGCAAAACAAGCCGGTATAGGGACCTCAAAAGCTCCTTATAAGGAAGTCGTTTCAGAGCTTAAGAGCGGGATGGAAAGGGTCCCTTTCTATGTAAGGGAATGGGTAAGGGGAATGGGGGAGACCTCGGGCCTTGGGGAGGAAAAACAGCTTATCGCATCCAATGGACTGGCTCTCATCCTTATGCAGGGCGGGGCATGTTCCGGAATGATAGCCTGGGGGCAGTATTCTAAGGACGGTTCTACAGTAATTGGACGCAACTGGGACCTCGGAACAAAGACTCTCAAGCCATATCAAAAATTTCTGACAGTTGCGGTCTTTAACCCGTCGGGATCATCCCAAAGCGTGGCAGACATTAACTACATAGGACAGTTCCTGTGGCAGTCGGGCATCAACCGTTCCGGCCTGTTTTATGACCTCCAGAACGGAGGGATGTGCGACCCGCAAACCGCCAAGAGGCGGCTTAATTCCAATTCTGCTCTAATGTCGATGATGCTGGATTCAACATCCTTTGATCAGGTGGAAGGCTTTTTTGACGCGGTGCGCTCCGAAGGCGGCCTTCTTATCAATGCGGCAGATGCCAAACAGGGGGCCTGTTTTGAATGGGGGACCTCCGATTACAGAAAAAGAGTTGATGATGAAAAAGGCCTGGTGGCCTCGGCCAACAATTTTACCTGCCCAACATGGAATGTGATAACTGCAGTTCCGGAAGGCAAATATGGCGGATTTACCAAGGAAAGGACCGGCAATCTTTTGAAGATAGGAAAGAGATATAAAGGCAGGATCGATGCCGGCAAAATGATGGAGATATTTTCTTCCTCCATACCGGACGGGGGACCTTCTTTTCCTGAGGAAGGTGATTTCATGACTTACTATTCGATAGTTGCTGTGCCCAAAGAGCTTAAACTCTGGCTCAATGTGCGCGGCTTTCAGGGATGGACAGAGATAGAGCTGGAGCCCCTGTTCAGCGGCAGATAAGAACTAGGAGGCCAGTTTTTCCAGGGCCTCGAGATATTTTTTAGAGGTCTTTTGCACGATGTCATCCGGTAGCTCAGGCGCAGGCGGCTTCTGAGGCCATTTTATCGAGATAAGATAATCCCTGACGAACTGCTTGTCAAAACTTTTTTGCGGTCTTCCCGGCTCGTAATCATTGCTGGGCCAAAACCTGGACGAATCCGGAGTAAGAGCTTCGTCTATCAGAATGACCTTTCCATCATATAAGCCGAACTCGAACTTGGTGTCGGCTATTATTATCCCTTTTTTGCCGGCTACTTCCGATGCTTTCTTATAAAGCGCAATGCTTGCTGACCTTATAGTTTCCGCCTGCTCCTTTCCGATAAGAGCAACGGTCTTTTCAAAATCTATGGTGATATCATGTTTGCCGACCTCTTCTTTTGTGGAGGGAGTAAAGATAGGTTCGGGCAATTTATCGGATTCTTTAAGGTCATTTGGCAGTTTGATGCCCGAAACCGCCCCCGTCTTTTGATAATCCTTCCAGCCCGAGCCCGACAGATAGCCTCTGATAATGCATTCAACGGGAAGCGGCTTGCACTTTTTTACCAGCATGGAGCGGCCTTCCAGTATCTGCCTGTACTGCCTGCACTCAGGCGGAAAATCGTCAGGGTTTATGGAAATACAGTGGTTCTCTACGATGTCTTTAAGGGCGTTGAACCAGAAGAAGGAGATCTTTGTCAATACTTCTCCCTTGCGCGGAATGGGGTTGGGCATGACCACATCAAAGGCGGAAAGCCTGTCCGTGGCAACTATAAGAAGGTGGTTCCCGAGGTCATAGATATCCCTTACTTTTCCCCGGCTGAGGAGTTTTAATTTCGGCAGTTTTGTTCCAAGGACAGGTTCCATAGTATTATTTTGGGGCGAATAATTATCCGCCCTTACTCCTAGGTTCTATGAGTCAGGTCCAGATCGAGTTTTTTGAGATTCTCGGTTTCGCCGAAGATGATAACAATATCGCCTTTTTTGATGATATTTTCATCGGTCAAATTAAAAAGCAGTTCGTCCTGGCTCTTTATCCCGAGCACGGTGACGCGGAATTTCTTTCTCAGCGCCAGGTCCCTTATTGTCTTGTCCTCCCATTCCCTGGGGGCTTCCACGCTGACGATATCCGTCTGGCCTCCGAGCTCAAGGTAGTCCAGGATATTCTCTGATGTCAGTTTGTTGACGAGCTTAATTGCGGTATCCTGCTCCGGGTAGATCGTCTGGTTGACCTGGAGCTTTGTTAGTATCTTTCCGTGAAGGGTGTTCTGTGATTTGGCTATTACTGTCTTTATCCCCAGGTTCTTGCACAGCTGCGTGGCTATGATATTGGATTCAATGTGCGAACTCTGCGCGATTATCGCTATGTCGCAATCATTTACCCCGGCTTCTTTTAAGGCGTCCTCGTCGGTTATGTCCCCCACATAGGCGTGAGACACCTCGTCCTTAATGGCATTTATCTTATTCTCGTCCCGGTCTATCGCTATCACCTGCTGCCCCCTGTAGAACAGTTCCCTTGCGACCTTTGAACCGAACCGTCCTATTCCCAGCACCGCGAATTGTTTCTTCATCCTTTTTCTCCTTTTTATCCTATGGATATCCCTTCTTTGGGATAACTGATATGATGTTTGCCCTCTCTGGTGGCAAGCGCCAGCAAAAGAGACAGGGCCCCAAGCCTGCCTATGAACATGACGACTATAATGATTATTTTACCAAGATTTGACAGGAAAGGAGTTATGCCCATCGACAATCCGACAGTGCCGAAGGCTGAAAATACTTCAAAAGTCATGGCTGTCAGCGAAAAAGACTCTGTGCCGTTCAAAAGAAAGATACCCAGGGCTATGGCTGATACTGACAGGAAAAAGATAACAAAAGCTCTTCTGACCGTTTCTGCGGGTATCTTTCTTTCAAAAAGGATGGTGTTTTTCTGGTTCCTTAAGGTGGCCC
Organism: Candidatus Margulisiibacteriota bacterium; assembly: GCA_041650635.1. Lineage (NCBI taxonomy): Bacteria > Bacillati > Candidatus Margulisiibacteriota > Candidatus Margulisiibacteriota bacterium. The sequence goes on from JBAZKV010000026.1 coordinate 5,854, forward strand.
AGATCGTTGAGCAGATCAGAGTGAAAGTTGAGGTCTTTATCCCTCCACCTGTTCCGCCGGGGCTTGCCCCTATGAACATAAGTGAAAGAATGACCAGAATGGAAGAATCAAAAAGGTTTCCCATGGGAAGGGTATTAAACCCCGCTGTGCGGGCTGTCACAGAATTGAAGTAAGACACCAGAAGTTTGTTCCAAAGCCCCATTCCTCCGATAGTGCGGCTGTTAAAATATTCGATGCCGAATAAAAGCGCCGTGCCGACCGCCAGCAAAAAGAAGGTCGTTCCTATCACTAATTTGGAGTGCAGAGAGAACTTTCTCCTCTGAATAATGTCCGCCAGGACCAGAAAACCAAGTCCGCCGATTATTACAAGGGTCGTTACCGTGAGATTAATGACAACATCTGTTTTGTAGGCTGACAGGCTTGAAAAACCAGATGTAAGAGCGAATCCCGCGTTGCAAAAAGCCGATACCGAATGGAATATGCCGTACCAGACGGCCTTAAACAGCCCGAGTTCCGGCAGCCAGCGCAGGAACAGCACAGCAGCCCCAAGCCCTTCGATGGCAAATACTATCCCGAATATTTTTTTAAGCACGCCGAGCACATCCCTGGAGGAGTACACATTGAGCGCCTGCTGAACGGTAAGCTTTTCCGTTATGAACATCTTTCGCCTGAAAAGCAGCACCATATAGGTGGAAAATGTCATGTACCCAAGCCCACCTATCTGAATGAGCAGGAGGATGACCAGCTGTCCGAAAAAGGAAAAATGGGTTCCGGTGTCAAGAGTGACAAGGCCTGTTACGCAGGTGGCCGAATTGGCCGTGAAATAGGCGTCGAGAAAATTTGTAAAAGTACCGCTGGAAGAAGAAATGGGGAGGCACAGGACCACGGCCCCGGCGGCGATCACCGCCAGAAAGGAAAGTGCAATTACAAGAGCAGGCCTCAATTTGAACATTTTTCAGATGATTATTATACATTATAACCGGGCAAAAATATACGGAGTGTATTGTTATGGTATAATTGTATTGAAAATCAAACAGAAAAGGAGAAAAAAGATGCCGTTAGTTTCTACAAGGGAGATGTTCAAGAAGTCATACACGGGCGGGTATGCCGTGGGGGCCTTTAATGTGAATGACATGGAGATCCTGCAGGGGATAGTGGACGCCGCCAAGGAAGAAAAAGCCCCTCTTATCCTTCAGGTCTCGGCCGGGGCAAGAAAATACGCAAGGCACGAATACCTGATCAAACTGGTGGAGGCCGCGCTTCAGACAGCTGACCTGCCGATAGCCCTTCACCTTGATCATGGAGAGGATTTTGAAATATGCAAGCAGTGCGTGGACGGAGGTTTCTCGTCCGTCATGATAGACGGTTCCAGGTTCCCTCTTGAAGAGAACATTGCGGTCACAAAAAAAGTCGTTGATTATGCGCATTCCAAGGGCGTGACCGTAGAGGCCGAACTGGGCAAGCTTGCCGGAATTGAGGATGCCGTAAAAGTTGCGGCCAAGGACGCTACCTATACCGATCCCGCGGAAGCCGAAAGATTTGTTAAAGAAACAGGCTGTGATTCGCTGGCGATCGCGATCGGGACCTCTCACGGAGCTTATAAGTTCAAAGGCGATGCCAATCTTGACCTGGCAAGGCTTGCCGAAATAGCAAAAAGGCTGCCCGGCTTTCCTCTGGTGCTGCACGGAGCGTCCTCTGTTCCGCAGTACCTTGTTGACGAGTGCAATAAATACGGCGGAAAACTTCCCGGGGCCAAAGGCGTTCCAGAAGAAATGCTGCGAGAAGCCGCCAAGGGCGCGATCTGCAAAATAAACATTGATACGGACCTTCGTCTGGCAATGACCGCCACGATCAGAAGGGTCTTTGTCGAAAGCCCTGCCGAGTTCGACCCGAGAAAATACCTTGGGCCGGCAAGGGACGAGATCAAAAAAGTGGTCAAGCACAAATTGGCCAATGTGCTCGGATGTTCCGGAAAAGCGTAATTGAAGATCATGTGGGGGCGTGCGGCCGCACGCCCCTGCTAACGATAAAATGAACCCATCGTACACCAAATCCCATTCAAGATCCGGATTAAACGCAAAACTCCCCAGGATAGAAACCTTTCCAAACCATTTCAAGGATTACGAAATTACCATTGTCGAGCCGGAATTCACCTCTGTCTGTCCCAGAACGGGACTCCCCGATTTTGGAACTATCACTATAAAATATATTCCGGACAAATTATGCCCGGAGTTAAAATCGCTTAAGATGTATTTTAATGCCTACAGGAACCTCGGCATTTTTATGGAAAACTCCACCAACAGGGTCCTCAAGGACTTTGTGGCGGCCTGCAGCCCAAAGAAAGCAAGCATTGTCGGCGACTTTAACCCTCGCGGCGGGATAAAAACTGTAGTCGAGGCAAAATGGCCTAGATAGAAAGCTTCATCACCGTGCAGCCCGTCTTTGAGCAGCCGTCGCACCAGCCTTTTTTCCGGATCATCGATTGTGGCGGGGGTGTGGTCAGGGCTTTGAAGCCGAATCGTTCAAAGAATGACGGGATCAGGGTCGTTAGATATATGGTCAGGGGCATGTGTCGGCCTTTGACCGCACGATCTAACAATCCTTTTACGATCTCTTTTGCAACGCCTTTTCCCCTGTGTTCTTCAACCACGCCGATCGTGCCCAGTTCAATAGCGCCGTCATGCTCCCACAGCCTGCCAAACCCGATAATGCTTCCTCTCTCTTCGGCCACGATAAAATCTTCGGCTTTCATGTCATTTGAGTCAAGGTCGTATCTGCGGGCAATAGAAAAAATGTTCTCCATATCCGATGGCTGTGTGTTCCTGAGTTTCATGATAAAATTATATCACTTTGAAAAATACCCTGGAAAAACTTAGATCCAAAAGGATCGCCGTACTTTGCGGCGGCGCCTCAAGCGAGAGGGAAGTGTCTCTGAGGTCCGGCAAAAAGGTGCATGAGGCCATTATCTCCCTTGGGCTCAAGTCTTTTATGATAGACACCGCTGACAGGGCCTTTATCAAAGAACTGGTCGATAAGGGCATCGATCTTGCCTGTATAACCCTGCACGGCAGGGGAGGCGAGGACGGTACCATTCAGGGACTGCTTGAGATAATGGGTATTCCCTACACGGGCTCAGGGGTTTTGGCCAGCGCTCAGTCCATGAACAAGATAGCTGCCAAAAAGATCTGGGAGGCTTCGCAGGTCCCTACCCCAAAATACCGCAGGATAGACCCCGAGTCGGAAATTAAACCGCAATGTGAGCGTCTTCTAAAGTATTTTCCGCTCCCTCTTGTGGTAAAGCCTGTCAGCGAGGGCTCCAGTTTCGGAGTGTCCATCATCAAGGATGCGGGCTCTCTCTTTGACGCGGTGGACAGGACGGTAAAAGAGTACAGGGAAGTCTTCGTGGAAGAGTTCATAAAAGGCAATGAAGTGACCGTCGGTATACTCGGCTCAGGCAGGCAGGCAAAAGCCCTGCCGATACTTGAGCTCAGGCCAAAGGGGGAGTTCTACGATTACAGCTCCAAATATACTCCGGGAGGCACAGATTTCATAATCCCGGCACGGCTTCCCAAGGCGGTTTATGAAAAGGTCCAAAAGACCGCGCTAAAGGGCTATAACAGCCTGGGCTGCCTGGGCTTTGCCAGGCTTGATGTGATGGTCGACCGAGACGGGGTCCCTTATTTGATAGATGCAAACACTATCCCGGGCATGACCGACCTATCGGACCTTCCGGCCCAGGCAAAGGCGCAGGGTATTTCTTACGAAGACCTGGTCCTTAACATCCTTGCAAGCGCGCTCAAGTGAAGCCAAAAAAGAAAAAAAGAACAGGGCTTTTAAAAGCAGCGGTACTTATCCTTGCCGTTCTCAGCTTTCTTCTTGTCATACTGTATCTTCCTGTTTGGAGGGTAAAAGAGGTCATAGTACAGGGGAACAAGATCGTTGCAAGGGAGCAGATAATCGAACAGGCAGGGATCTCTTTTGACGAGAACATTTTTTTTGTGAACTCCGGCGAGGTCAGGCGCAGGATAAAAGAGATACCGCAGATAAAGAAGACGGATGTTTTTGCCAAGATCCCGAGTTCCATAGTTATCAGGGTGGAGGAGAGAAAGCCCTTTGCGGTCTTTATTGTGGACGGCTCCTACTATATTGCCGACAACGAAGGGGTCATTTTGAGCAGGGAGCAAGGGGTCAAGGGGGCTCTGGACCTGCCCACTGTGGTAGGCCTTTCGAAAGGACAGTTGGTATCGGAGAACAGGATAGCCCCTTCACTGGTAGAGGCCCTGGCCAAGTCCTATAAACTGCTTTCCCAGTTGATGCCGCCCAACAGCTTTGCCGTTGAGATGAAGCAGGCAGCGGACATAAATATCCTGATAAACGATATCATCAAGGTCAAGATAGGGGAGCCTTTGGACATTGACAAAAAACTTTTTGTCCTGCGGCTGCTCTTTGAAAGGGCCGGGGATAAAAAAAGCCGCATAGAATATGTTGATGTGCGGTTGCCGGACCTTCCCGTTGTCAAATTCAGGTAGACTGTATTGTATTTGCCCGGGTATATGCTAGAATAAAAACAGCAAAGTTTTGGAGGTTATGATTGATGCCTTCGCGGGGTGATGATATAAGAAAGTTCGCCAATATAAAAGTTTTCGGCGTGGGAGGCGCAGGCACCAACGCCGTAAACCGCATGATAGGCAGCGGTCTCAAAGGTGTTGAGTTCTGGGTCGCCAACACCGACCTTCAGGCCCTCAATGTTTCGCTTGCCGACCACAAACTTGAACTCGGCTCCAAGACCACCAGAGGACTGGGCGCCGGAGCAAATCCCGAACTTGGCTCCAAAGCAGCCGAAGAATCGCGCGAAGAAATAGCCAAAGTTCTAGAAGGGGTGGATATGGTCTTTTTGACCGCGGGGTTTGGCGGAGGGACAGGCACAGGGGCCGCCCCGGTGATAGCGGAAGTTGCCAAGGACATGAATGTCCTAACGATAGCGGTCGTTACCAAGCCTTTCAAGTTTGAAGGCCCCGTCAGGATAAGCCAGGCAGAGGCCGGTCTTGCGCTGCTCAAGGAAAAAGTGGACGCTTTGATAGTGATACCCAACGACAAACTTCTGCAAGTGGTCGACAAGAGAACCTCAATGCTTGACGCCTTTAAAGTGGCTGACGATGTGCTGAGGCACGGCGTCAAAGGCATTTCCGATCTTATCACGGTCCCCGGTCTCATCAACCTGGATTTTATGGATGTAAAAACGATCATGTGCGACGCTGGATCTGCCATGATGGGGATCGGCACCGCCTCGGGAGAGAACAGGGCTATAGAAGCAGCAGAACAGGCCATCTCGTCCCCCCTGCTGGAGGAAACGATAACCGGAGCAAAAGGGGTCATCTTTAATGTGACGGGAGGCTCAGACCTTTCCCTTTACGAAGTAAGCGAGGCAGCTCAGGTTATACAGAACGCAGTAGATCAGGATGCCAATATTATTTTCGGCTCCGTTATTGATGAGAGGATGCAGGGCGATATCATGATAACCGTGATAGCCACCGGCTTTAAGCCAAGGGCCAAAAAAGAAGAGCCGATCTTCAGCGAAGTCCCCAAGGTCCACGAAGTTAAGCACTCTGCCGTAAAAGAACACATTGATATCCCGGGCTTTTTGAGGAACATCGCCTCAGGCAGATAAAGCTTTGATCAGCCCTGCAAGCGGCAGGCAGTTAAGAACAGTTCCTTTTTCTACCCATCCTCTTCTGGCCGTTCCAATACCGAGTTCCATAAAAGAGAATTGATCGGTGTCGTGGCTGTCCGTATTTATTGCTATCTTTACTCCTTTTGAAACCGCCATGCGGCAGTGTGATGCGTTAAGATCAAGCCGGTTGGGGCTGGCGTTGAGCTCAAGCGCGGTACCGGTGGCAGCAGCCGTCTCTATCAATTCTTCCATGTTAATCTCATAAGGTTCTCTTCTGTCCAGGAGCCTACCCGTGGGATGTCCGATGATGTCAACATTCCTGTTTTCCATTGCCTTGATCAGGCGTTCGGTCATTTCCTCTTTTTTCATTCCAAACCTGGAATGGATTGAAGCAACCACTATGTCCAATTCTTCCAACAGGCTGTCATCAAGATCAAGGGAGCCGTTGCCATGGATATCTACTTCAACGCCCTTAAGGACCCTGAAGCCCTTGAGCTTTTTATTGATCGCATCTATCTCTTTCATCTGGGCCGTCAGTTCTTTTCTTGAAAGCCCTCCGGCTATCACAGAGGACTTTGAATGGTCCGTTACAGCCATGTATTCATATCCCAGCGCCATGGCGCCTGCGGCCATCTGTTCTATGGACCTTTTTCCGTCGGAGTAATTTGAGTGCACATGGAGGTCGCCCCTTATGTCTTTCTGCTCCACAAGACGGGGCAGGGACCTTTCTTTGGCTTTTTCAACCTCTCCGGAATCCTCTCTCAATTCGGGCGGTATGAACTCAAGTCCCAGGGCGGCAAAGAGCTCTTCTTCGGTCCTTCCGGCGATCCGTTTTTTGTTCTTGAACAGGCCGTATTCATTTAACTTAACCCCCTTTTCTATTGCAAGCCGGCGCATCCTGATATTGTGCTGTTTTGATCCGGTAAAGTAATGGATGGCGCTACCCGCCATGTTAGGCGGCACGACCCTTAGGTCGGCGCTCATTAGATTCTCCAGTACGATAGAGGCCTTTGTCGGCCCCTTTGAAAGGACGCGTCTTACCTGCGGCAGTTTTGTAAAGCTGTCGATGGCTCTTTCGGGGTCCTTTGATGAAGCCAGGATGTCAATATCCCCGATCTCCTCTTTCATTCTGCGCAGGCTGCCGCAGATCACGGCTTCATCAAGGAAGGTTTTTGATCTAAGTTCTTTCAGCAGCGATCTGGCAAGAAGAAGCGCCTCTCCAAGATAGACTTTTCCTTTTTTGGAAAGGAAAACCCTGGCCGCCTTCAGCAGATTCTCCTGCTTTTTTTCTTCTATTCCGGGAAGACCCTTAAGTTTTCCTGCCGCAGCGGCTTTTTTGAGCATGGATACGGAGCCTATCTTAAGCTCTTTATAAAGGAGCTTTGCGAGCTTTGGGCCTATTCCGTTAACTTCCATCAGTTCAAGGATGCCTTTTGGCGCTTTCTTCTTGATCTCTTTTAAAAGGGCAGGCTCACCGTCAACAAGGGCTTCTTCGATCTTTTCCGAAATGCTTTTGCCTATGCCGGGAATGCCTTTAAAAGCATCTGCTCCCTTGGACCTGAAGGCTTCTTCCAGAGGAACGGGATGGTCTTCTATCGCCTGCGCGGCTTTCTGGTATGAGCGTATCCTGAAAATGTCTTCTTCTCTAAATTCAAGAAGTTTTGCTATATCCCAAAAAAAAGAGGCGAGCCTCCGGTTATCCATTGTTGAGCAGTTCGGCTATCCTTAGTCCAAAGCTTGATGCAGAAGCGGGGCCGTCGGCGGTCACTATCCTTCCGTCGGTTTCAAGAGGGTTTCCGGTATAGAGAGCCCCGTTTGCTTCAAGGTCTTTGGAAACTCCCGAAAAGGAGGTGGCTTTTTTGCCTTTCAGGATGCCGCTGCAGGCAAGAACGGCGGCTCCGGCGCAGATGCCTGCCGCAACGCTGTTCCTTGATACCGCGGCGGTCAAGACCGTGTGAAGGTCTTTATTGCGGAAGTATTCGTAGATGCCTGGGCCTCCTACAATGATAACTGCGTCAGGCTCAAGACCGCCAAGCTCCTGCAGTCCTATGTCCGCCAGGGTTTTTCCTCCCAGCTTGCCCAGGCACGGGCCTGCTTTGTGAGATGCGGTTATTGTAGTTATGCCGGAACTTTCGAGAGCGGCTTTAGTGTCAAAGTACTCTTCGTCCCTGAAAGCGGTCCCCGCGATAAAAAGAACGGCCTTTTTCATGATTTAAAGTCGCAGAGGTTCTCTTTGATCTCGAACAGTTTGACAAGGTCCCTCTGGGCTATGATGCCCACAAGCCTGCCTTTGTCTATAACGAGCAGTTTTCCAAGCCCCGATTTTGACACCTGTATCAGGGCATCCAGCGCGTCCTCGTCGGGACAGGACAGCAGTTCCTTTTTAGGCTCCTGCAGCACCTTTTCCACCTTGCAGGACCCCCATTCGCTGTTGGGAACGGTTTTAATCCCCTGCATTGTTACCATGCCTTTGAATATCCCGTTGTCCACCACAGGAAAGCCGAGATGCCTGTATTTGTAAAAGTAATCTTCAACCAGCCTCTCTAACACCAGATCGGAGGGAACACAAATAACCTCTTTTACCATTATGTCCCTGAGCTTGGTGCCGACAAGGGCCTTTTTGAGCACAAGATGCTGGTATGCAAGATCGGCGGCTTCATGGATAAAAAAGCCGATTATTATGAACCAGACCCCCGAAATTATCTGGCCAAAGAACAAATAGACAAGCCCGAGCAGCATGAAAGCAAAAGAGAACAATTTTCCGAAGTTGGAGGCGATATGAGTGGCTTCTTTGAGGCTGGAATCAAAATGCCATATAGTTGCGCGCAGGAGCCTGCCCCCGTCAAGAGGGAAGCCCGGGATCATGTTAAAGACGGCCAGGGACGCATTAATAATGCCGGTATAGCCGATGACAGAGATCACCAGGGGTTCCATACTCAGCTGGGAGGCCGTTTGATAGGCGGCAAAGCAAAATACAGCGATGAAAGCAGAACACAAAGGGCCCGCCACGGCCACTTTGAACTCGACCGAAGGGGATGACGGCTCTTTTTCCATCTGCGCCACTCCCCCAAAAATAAAGAGCGTGATCTTTTTGATGGGGATGCCGTTCTTTCTGGCCACAAAAGAATGCGAGAGTTCGTGCAGCAGTATTGAGATGAACAAAAGCAGGGTAGAAAGCACAGCGGCTGTCCAGTAACTGGCCGGCGGCAGTCCCGGATTATAGGCCGGGAACCAGCTGACCGCAAGGGTCCAGGTTATCAGTCCAAAGATCGCTATCCAGGTATAATTGACCTCGATCGGGATCCCGCCAGCGGAACCTATGGTAAGGGATGTCTTCATTTTTCTTGATTATAACATATAGGTTAAAAACTCAAAATCACCGGCTATCTGATATTAAGTTCTTTAAGGACTCTTTTGGCGGCTCTGTTGTCAGGCGCCCAGCATCCCCTGTGGTCAATGGAAACGTAGCCGGGAAGGGTGTCGGAGCGGATATTTCGCCTGTCGGTCATCCTCAAAAAATTGCCGGCCTCAAAAAGCTCGCGTCCGGATATATCCGATGAAAAGGTCCTTTTGACCGCGGAAACGAGAGCGGGAAGTCTGAACAGCGTTGCGGGGCTGCCCAACTTCTTGAACATCTCCCTTATGAAAGTCTGCTGTCTTTCAACTCTGCCTATGTCCGCTTTTTCATCGTTCCTGAACCTGATGTAGTCGTGGGCTTCTTTGCCGGAAAGCCGACGGTAGCCTTTTTTCAGGTTGATGTTCAAGCCTCCCCAGGTATCCCTGTACTTCATGTCCTTTTCGACATACAGTTTTATGCCTCCAAGGCTGTCAACTATCTTTGCCAGGCCTCCCGGCCTTATCACTATGTGCCTGTCTATGTGCACATCCAGCAATTTTGAAACGGAAGAGATGGTCAGCTCCTCTTTTCCTATGGCATAGGCTGAGTTGATGCGGTCGAGCCCGTGTCCCGGTATGTCCGCCAGAGTGTCCCTGGGGATCGAGAGCAGTGACGCGGTTTGGGAGAACGGGTTTATGCTTGCCAGGATAAGAGTATCCGTGCGGTTAGCCCTGACAGGACGGTGCATTTCGTCAAAGGTCTGGTCAAGCCCCATGACCAGGATATTGGTCCTCTTTAGGGGGATGCCGAACTTTAAAGAAGATGGCAGGCTGCGGGGCATGAAGATATAAAACCAGAAATATGCTATCAGGAGCAGACACACCAAGAGTGTTATTATCCTTAGAAGGTCAGGCCGCCTAGGTTTTTTTGCCATCAGACCCATGATAGATAATGCCCGCATCTATTTCAAGAGGGAAGCGGGGACCGGGGAGCGCAGCCCGTATGGGTGCGGGCAGGATCCCCGGTAAACATTGTCGGGTTTTTCGACACTTCGACACCCCTTTGACCCGCTGGGCCCTAGGCAACAAGAGCAAGGTCGTCCTCCTCAACTTTTGGGGCCTCCTGCGATGCTACTTTAAAGAACTTGTTGTCCAGCATCAGCATATTGTCGACAATTATCTCGGTGGACTGCTTTTTTGCCCCCTTCAGCTCATAACTCCTTATGTTGAGCCTTCCTTCTATGGCCACCAGGCTGCCCTTTTTGAGATATTCTCCGCAGATCTTGGCAAGCCCCCGCCAGGCCACGCAATTAAAGAAATCCGCCTCCGCTGTTTCTTCTTCCTTTCTCTTTATCCTGTTCACCGCCACCGTGAACCTGGCCACCGGGATCTCGTTCTTGGTGTAGCGGATCTCGGGGTCGCGGGTAAGCCTGCCGGTCATTATCATCCTGTTCAATCCTGCCATAAGTATCACCTCCCTTTGCCTTTGACACAGCAATTCCGGCGCCAGGCGCGGCAGGAGGCATCTCTAACCTTATCGCGAACACGCGTCTCGAACAAACGCGAAACAAGACCTCATCTGCCTTTGAGTATCCTTTTGTATTTAATGCCTTCCCTTGCAAAACTGGCCAGGATGCCTAATTGAAGTCCTGTTTTCTTAAGATATGCAAGCACCTGCTTGATGTCTTTTTGTGTGAAATACTGCTTTGCCTTGATCTCCAGCACTATCTTATTGTCAACTATGAAATCGATATAATACCTGCCCAGATTACATCCGTCCAACTCAAGATCAGTCCTGACCTGTTCAAGATAGGGAAGTTTTGTTTTTTCCAGTTTGTTTTTAATCGCTTTGTAATAGTACTTCTCCTGAAATCCGCCACCCAATGAATGATGGACATCAAAGAGGATACCCATTAGCGTATAACTAAGATCGGGATGCACCAGCTTGTCTGGTATAATTACGGGTATGAAGAGATCCTTCCTGAAACTGTTCATTGCGGCAGTCCTATTTGTGTATGGTTTTATTTTTAGTTCCTGCGGCATCACAGAAAGAGAGCCGGAAACCGCCTATAACGAACTCGGGAAGGTCTTTGTCGTTGAATACCACCGTATCGCAGAAAAAGAAGGAGCCTGGACAAGGTCGGCCGAGAACTTTAGAAAGGACCTTCAAGCTTATTATGACCTCGGGTTCAGGCTGGTGTCGATAAAAGACTTCTTTAACGAAGGAAAAGCAAAGGTCCCGGCAGGAAAAATGCCTCTCATAATGACCTTTGACGATGCTACCGCCAGCCAGTTCAAATGGCTGATCGTTAACGGAGCCACTGCGGAGGGCAGCGGAGGTTATCCAAAGATAGATCCGAGCTGTGCCATAGGTATCCTGGACGAATTCCATAAAAAGCACCCCGACTTTGGAAGGGCCGCGACATTTTTCTGCAACAGCAATCCCTTTTACCAGCCCGAGGCCAAAGATGCCTGGAAGTTGAAGCTGCAGTATCTTGTCAAGACGGGCAGGGAGATAGGCAATCATACCTACGGACATGACGACCTTTCAAAACTGGATTTTAACGGGATCAAAAAGACCCTTGCGATGCAGCAGTCCCTTATAGAGGAGGCCCTGCCTTCTTACGAGGCTTCTTCCGTTGCCCTGCCCTTTGGCGTGCTGCCCAAGAGGGGAAGATGGCTTTTGCAGGCAGGAGAGTACGGAGGTAAAGCTTACCGCTACAAAGTGGCTTTTTTGGTGGGCTGGAGCCCGACGCTGCCGCCTTATCACAAAGATTTTGATCCCGCGATGGTGCAGAGGGTGCAGGCTGATGATACAGAGCTGGCCAAATGGTTCGCCCATTTGAAAAAGAACCCCGGGGACTATTTTGTGAGCGACGGTGATCCAAACAAGGTGTCCATCCAGGAAAAAGACCGGGACCTCCTTGACAGGACCCAGTTAAAAGCCGGAACAAAGGTGGCGGTCTATGACGGCAGGAAAAAGCTGTCCGAAACGACAGTATCCTCAAAAAAAAACAGGCTGAGCAGGCTAAAGACCTCAGATAAAGGCGTTTACTACACTTTTCACAGCGCAGGGATACCGTCCAGGATAGACGACATAATAACCAATTACAAAAAAACCGGGCTCAACACTCTTGTCATCGACATGAAGGATGTCGACGGTATCCTGGGTGTCGATCTTCCAGTCCCGCTGGCAGAAAGCACCGGCGCCAAAGAAAGGATCTATATTAAAGACCTCAGAAGCCTCGTGGCAAAACTGCATGCTGAGGGGATCATCGTTTCGGCAAGGATATCTGTCTTTAAGGACCGGTTCCTGGCCAAAAAACGGCCTGATCTTGCGCTGCACGGCAATTCCGGTTCTGTTTGGACCGAGAACGACGGAGTGAACTGGGTCAACCCGTTTTCCAAAGAGGTCTGGAAATACAATGTTGATATAGCGGAAGCGGCTGTCCTGGCAGGGGCTGATGAGGTGCAGTTTGATTACATAAGATTCCCGGAAAAAGGGCGGGTCGAGAACATTTTAATACCCAAGGACAAGGAAAAATATTATGCCATTGAAGGATTTCTCAGATATGCGTACGAGAGGCTTGAAAAATACGATGCCTCAATCGCCATAGATGTGTTTGGCGTCATGTCCTGGCTAAAGGATGTTGATATTTCGATAACCGGCCAGAGGGTGGGGGAGATGGCCAAATATGTCTTTGTCGTCTGCCCGATGCTGTATCCGTCGCATTTTGACAGCGGTTTTGACGGCTGCAAGAGCCCGGTGGACGAGCCGTATGTTTTCATGAAAAGGGGAGCCGAAAAGACCCTGAAGCTTATGGGAGGCTCTGACGCAAAAATGGTGGCTTGGATACAGGGTTTTGATTGGAGAGTAAAGAACTTTGACGAGAACTATGTGCTCCAGCAGAAAAAGGCGTTGAATGACCTCGGCATCTCCAGCTTTCTTGTCTGGAACGCCGGCAACAGATACTCCGTTACATACTCCGCGCTGACAAAGTAGAGACTCCTATATTGTCTAATAACTTATTGACACATTTGGTCGTTGGCGTGATAATAGGGGCAAGAACTAAGGGCCAAGGGGCAAGGGTCAAGTCAAACACTGGGCATACTATGTCTGACTATACCCTTGACCCTACACCCTTGCCCCAAACAATATATGCTAAGAAACCTATCTAAAACGATAACTAAACTAAGGTCCAGGCGACTTTGGCTTGGCTTCTACCTTGCCCCTACGATCGCTGCCTTTTCTATCGCGGTCGTAATGCTTCCCGGCCCCAGGCCTCAAGGAATAGATTCTATTGCAAACTCATCTGCAGATGTCGTTATCGGCCAGCCGAACATGAATTCGAACCTGATAAACCAGGCGGGATATGCAAAAACACTGGATGAGCCGATAGGCTCCATGATCTTTGCGGGTTCAAAATTCATGCTGGCGGATTTTGGGAACAATAGGGTCCTCATATACAACAGCTTCCCCTCACAGAACAATGCTGCTGCAGATGTTGTGATAGGGCAGCAGGACATGCTCTCGGTATCGGCAAACCAGGGAGGGGCTCCGGCGGCAAATACATTGAGCGGTCCTGTTGGGATATGCTCTAACGGGACAAATCTCATAATCGCGGACTGGAACAATCACCGGGTGCTTGTCTATAATACTATCCCGGCCACTAACAACGCTTCTGCCGATGTGGTGATAGGGCAGGCGGACATGTCTCAAAATTCACCGAATCAGGGCGGGTCATGTGCTGCTAACACATTGTTCTATCCCTATGATGTGGCTTTGTACGGCAGCAAATTGATAATATCGGATTTTTCCAACAACCGGGTGCTTATCTACAACAGTGTACCTGCTATGAACGGTGCAAATGCGGACACAGTGATAGGGCAGGAGGATATGGATAACAGAGGGGCAGGTACAGCGGCGAACAAGCTTCAAGCCCCCAACGGACTTCACGTTTTTGGAGATAAGCTTTTTGTATGTGATTATTCCAATAGCCGGGTCCTTATCTATAACAGCGTTCCCTCGGCAAACAACGCTTCTGCGGATATAGTGATAGGGCAGGCAAATATGGTCAGCGGATCTGCCAACCGCGGCGGGGCGGTAACGGCCAATACTCTAAATTATCCTTCCGGCGTGTATATCCACGAAGGAAAACTCATAATAGCCGATTACAGGAATAGCAGGACGCTTATCTACAACAGTATTCCTTCCACATATGATGCTTCTGCGGATATAGTGATAGGACAGCCTGATATGACATCGAACTCGATCAATCAGGGAGGCTCCTGCTCGGCCAGCACTCTCTACTGGCCCATTTCTGCTCTTGTCTATAACTCTAAGCTGGTCATTTCCGACAGGATGAACCACAGGGTGCTGGTCTATAACAGCATCCCGTCATCGAATAACGCTCCTGCCGATTTTGTCATCGGCCAGCCGGATTTTACGCATAATCAGATAAACCAGTCGGATATTTGTTATGCCAACTCATTGAATTATCCGTTCAATGTTTGTTTTATCGGCAGCGATAAATTTGCTGTTGCAGACACATATAACAGAAGAGTCCTTATATACAATTCCATTCCTTCTTCCGATGATCCAACAGCTGATGTTGTGATTGGCCAGCCGGATATGAATTCAAACACAGCGAACAACGGAGGATTAAGCGCAAAGAGTTTGGCCTATGTTTACGGGGTCAACAGTGACGGCAGCAGGCTTATAGTAACAGACAATACAAATCACAGGATATTGCTGTTTAACAGCATCCCGGCATCAAATTATCAGAGCGCAGATACTGTTATCGGCCAGCCGAATATGACAACAAATGAGGCTAACAACGGAGGAGTGTCCGCAAAGTCTCTTAACGCTCCTTATTTTGCGATGATCTCGGGTAACAGAGTTTTTGTTTGCGACAAACAGAACAATAGAGTGTTGATATTTAATTCAATACCTAACGGCAATTTTGCATCCG
>JBAZKV010000027.1 GCA_041650635.1 Candidatus Margulisiibacteriota bacterium
CTGGCCGGGATGGCAGAAGCTGTAAGAGAAAGCGGCGCAGTTAAAATATTAGTGACCAATTCCATAAACGACTTCGAAACAAGAGGAATGACAGCCGCCGACATGGGGTCAACATTCCTGGATACCATAAGACGGCGCGACAGCTCTCCGGGACAGGATCACGATTATCTTCACCACATAATTGCCAATCAGCCCGGGTCAGAATATATCTCACCCGATGGGTTTGGGTATCTGCAGGCAGGAGATCTTGGGGTTCTTGGAATAGACAATATCTTGGCCCCTTTGGCCGTGGCAGGAACTCCTTATTACGATAACGAGCTCCTTCTTAAACTGATCTGCGGCTTGATATGATTTCTTTTGCCGCTGCAAAAAAGTGAAATTTCATATTTTTCCTTACGATAGATTAGCGTAAGCAACTTTTTTGATCCAAGGAGGGGAAACATGGCAAGACCGGTTAGTCCGCTGGCGACCACAAGACCGCAACCTTCGGCTCTTTTGTCAAGGAGTGTAATAGCAGACAGGTTTTTTAATCCTGCAGGCCAGTTGAGTCCTTTAAAGAACGGAACTTCAGGGCACAGAGGTTTGGTAGGCCCGGGGTTCGCAGATCTTCATGTGGCCGCAATGACCCAGGCCTGCGTCAATTTGCGCGCAAGCGCGGGCAGGTTCGGACCAATGCTATCTCCGGAATACGAAGCATCTATTGCGGGAAGACCGCTGGGCTCCATCTTTCTCGGAAAAGATGTAAGGCATGTTTCTGACTTTGCTCAGAACACCGTATGCGAGGTCCTGGCAGGGAATGGACAAAGGGTCATAATAAACTCTCAGGGACGGCCTACCCCGACCCCTGTGATCTCTTTCATGATCTTGTCCCAGAATCTAAGGAACATGCTTGGAGATAACAGTCTGGCAGAAGGAATGATCGACACTGCTTCCCATAACGCACCTTCGAACGGAGGTATTAAGACCAACGGTTTCAATGGAGGGCCCAATGTCAACACCGCGCCTATAGATGAGCTCGGCAATGCGCTTATGGCAAGCCCTGAACTTATCAATCGTATGCCATATGCAGAAGCGCTGGAAAGAGGACTGATAGTCGAAATGGACATGATGAGCCCGTATGTCGAGGCCCTGTCAAGGGTCGTTAGAATGGACCTTCTCAAGGGAATGCGGTTCGGAGCAACCCCGCTGGGAGGTTCGGGAATAGGCTATTTTGAGGCAATTAATCAGAGATACGATACCAATATAAGCGTACTGCTTGGCGAAGCTGATCCGGAAGGCGCGCAGAAAGTGTATGACTGGGACGGTGAATTAAGAGGCGATCCTTCTTCATGGCATGTGATGCAGGTGATCAAAGGTCAGAGAGAAGCGCTGGGAGTGCCGTTTCTGGGAGCTCTTGACAACGACGCTGACCGGTTTGGAGGAGAGGATGCCACCGGACTGTTGACCCCGAACCAGATCCTCTGCGTGCTGGCAGACTATCTGTCAAGCGTTAGAGGCTGGCCGACCAGCATGCGGATCGGCAGAACTATAGGGACCACTCACATGCTTGATGCCATAGCAGGCTCATACGGCAGGACCGTTCATGAGACCAATGTCGGTTTTAAGTACTTCGTTGACGGCCTTTTTAACAGAGGATATGTGATAGCGGGAGAAGAAAGCTCCGGATGTGAAACTCCGGCTCTTGACGGGTCGGTCTGGGTAACTGAAAAAGACGGAATAGCCGCAGTGTTATTGATGATGGAAGCAATAGCCCATACCGGCAAAGATCTCGGCACTCTGTATGCCGACCTTGTCAGCCGTTTCGGGCCATATCCTTATACAAGAGAGGACACAGCACCCTCGGAAGAAGTGGTCGGCCTCATAAGGCAGCTTTCTAAAGACCCGAGCGGTGTTTCCGCAATGCTCCCGCAAAATATTGCGGGTTCTTCGATTTCGCAGCTGCTGGTCGGCGACGGCATCAAAATAGTGCTTGCCAACGGCGCCTGGATATTAATAAGGCCGTCAGGGACTGAACCAGTGGTCAAGAACTATATGGAAGCTCCGCGGTTCGAAGATCTTGATCCTGCAAGAAGATTGATGGTTGAGGCATATCATCATCTGGGATTGGGAGAGTTTTAAAAAGCAATTTCGTGGGAGTTCACCCCCTCTTCCGGCGCGCCGTAATACGGAGCACGGAATACCCCCAAGTTGGACTCCCACTATTTTTTTGCCCGATAAGGTCTTTTGTGCAAAACAGACTTAAGATTCAAGTGAAATCCTGAACAAAATTTGACGATAGATACATGAAGGGGATTTTGAAGGATCAGCCCGCAGAAAAAAACAAAGGAGGTCCCAAGATGGTTTCACCAACTGCAAGGCCCGTATCGAGAATTGTAACGACAACGGCCCCTTACGGAAGTCCATGGATGATGCAAGGCAGACCGGGCGCTGAAACTCTCGTTCTTAATCGCTTCCCGAGAGACATAGTGCTTAGTGGCTTTATAACCGAAGCTGAGAGACACAGCAAAAGTAATACATGTCCTTCAGGAATGGGAGCGTATTTTGATGCCCTCAAACCACTTGAGGCTGATGTTGATTTTAATTACGAACTTCTAAGCGGCGCCAGCCCAAAGGCAAGGGGCTGGATATTGGACGGTTTAGCCCGCCCAGGTCAGACAGATGCAGGTATTGATCTTAACCCGGATGTGATGGAAAAACTGGGAGCAGAAACTATTCTGACCTCGCAGTATTGGGGAATAGATACCCCCGATTATGTGGCGCTTGCCCTCCTTAAGGGCAACAAACTAAATGCGCTGAGAGATCTTGTTTTGAACCCCTTAAGTGGAGATTCTAGATACCATCATTTGTGGAACACCGAGGGGCTGGATACGCTTCGGCTCAAAATGATCATGGGTATGACCGATCCGCAGCTTATGTCATTTGTTAACAGGCATACCTCTCTGGGCGGGCTTTATGTTCGAGAGGGATTAGTCGGAAAAATGCCGGCTGTCCTGGACCAAATTGAAGCAACCCGTGTAGGCAACTATAATCAAACTGAGCATGTTTTGCGTTCAATGTTAATAGCTGACAAACCAAAAGCAGTTGATGTATTCGGACAGTTGGGAAGATCAACTCAAATATCCGTTATAAATAGTTGGGCTGTATACTGCTGGCAAAACCGGGCGAGCGATGTTAACCATGACGGAATAGAAAAAGCAACACCCGATCTTTTAGCGTTAGCAGGAGATAATGCAGATATCCATAAAATGGCTGGGAACGGTACGCTCAATTTAGTAGGCAACTGCATACATTCTGCACTGGCTGCATACATAGGAGCCCATACCTCTGGAATAAGATAACTGTTTAGAGAGGTCCATATTTTTAGCTGAGCTTTAATGTTAGGCCTCTCTAGGAACAGAGGACCCGATCATGACAGGAGCCTTGTCATATCTTAATCACTTAAGTATCGGCTTTAACCGGGCCTGCAATTCTCCCGGGGCGCTGTTTCCGGGCAACACATCTGTTTTATCCCGCCTTGGCGCAGCCGCCTTAAAAACGCTGAATTATGCAATGGTACCGTTAAACCCTCTCGGCCTTCGCACAGAAGCATGGCAGAGAGCGCTGGTCTGCCCATCTGTCATTACACAGGAACAATCAGGAACCGCCTCGGACTTTTTCGAGGCTTTTTCTAACCCCGCCGCAAACAGCTTTGTCAGGCAACTGATGTGCAAAAACTATTCCGCAGCCATAATGACGCACCATCCGCAGGCAGACAGCCTTAACCCTGATTCTATAGAAGCAAGGAACCGGGTCCTGGTCAATTCTATCTTTCAAAGGATCGGAGATATAAGCAAAAGCCCCCATTTTTTGTTCGACATTATCACCTCTATGAGCCGAAAATATTCCCCCCGTGATGCGATCTGGTTCCCGGAATTCGATCAGGCATATGAAGCTTATAAGCATTTGAGCAAGCCGGCAGCAAGGGACAGACTCCTTTTCCCTTTTGTGTCCGGGAACAGCCTGGTAGATATAGGCTGCGGCGGAGGCGATCTGGCTGCCAGGTTCAGGGACAATCACTCTGATATACTTACTGACGGAGTCGCCGGCATTGACGTACTTGACTGGAAGACCCCCGGTCTTGACATAGATTATCATGTGCTTGATTTTTCAAGAGAAGGCGCCTTTGCTCCAAGGTCTTATGATACGGGCATGCTTCTGGCGG
Source organism: Candidatus Margulisiibacteriota bacterium (assembly GCA_041650635.1). Taxonomy (NCBI): domain Bacteria; kingdom Bacillati; phylum Candidatus Margulisiibacteriota; species Candidatus Margulisiibacteriota bacterium. Next base: position 4,202 of record JBAZKV010000027.1, read on the forward strand.
TCCTTCACCACGCAGGAAAGACGGACAACGAACTGAAGACCTTTCTTACGGGGGTGGGCACGGCCGTTGATCAGCGTTTAATAGTTGAGGAAGACTCAATAATAACGGAAGAGGACTTGTCAATTCTAGCCCGGTCAAATGTGGCGGGAATTAAAGAGTTTGAGCGGACCCGCTATGAACAGCCCGCCTTTAACAAGTTCCTGGGTTTTGATCACAGCACCCAAAAAGCCATGATAACTATAATAGACCTTTTAAGCAATGCTTTATCCGTAGGCGTTCCCGAGATGGCCTTCCCTTTCGGTTTCAGAAGCATTACAGAATGGAAAGACCTCTTTGCCTCCTGCGGATTCGATCTTGAAAGAATAAAAGTCCTAGGGTTCCAACCGGGCAACTTTAACCAGACAAGCCATGTGCTGTACATTCTTAATAAAAGCACCTTTTGACGACTACGACAATAAACTTTGCTATTTTGTTTTTAATTTTAGCTTTTGAATTTGTTTAGGATTTAGAGTTTGGGATTTAGTATTTAATATGGTATTATGTCCCCCATAATGAAGATCCTCATCTACGGTGCCGGCTCTATAGGATGTGTTTTTGGTGGATTCCTGTCAAAAGCGGGAGAAGAAGTGGTGCTGCTGGGGCGCCCCGCCCAGATGGAGGCGATAAAGGCAAAGGGACTGCGGATAGACGGCATCTGGGGACTCCATGAAGCGGGGGATCTGCTTGCCTATTCCAACAGCGAACATCTCAAAGAGGACCACGCGGGCACCTTTGACCTCATCCTGCTAACGGTTAAGTCCTACGATACAGTAGCCGCACTGGCCGATATAGTGAATATCGTTAACAACAATACCATTGTTCTGTCCCTTCAAAACGGCCTGGGCAACATAGAGGCTGTTTCAAAGGCTGTAGGACAGGAACAGACCCTTGGGGGCAGGATTATTTTTGGAGCGGAAACCGCTGTGCCCGGAGCGGTAAAAGTGACCGTTAGCGCAGATGATGTCGTTATCGGAAGGATAAGCCCGAATACTTCCTTAGAGAAAGTCGAAGAAATAGCATCCCTCTTTTCCTTTGCCGGCATCAAGACCAGGACAACTCCGGAAATAGTTAAATTTATCTGGGGAAAGGTCATTTACAACTGTGCGCTCAACGGCCTGGCCTCCTTACTTAACATCAACTACGGGCAGCTGCTGGACTCCGAACACACAAAAGACATCATGAGAAGGATAGTGGGCGAGGTCTATCTTATCGCCCAGAAAAAGGGTATTGCGCTGAAGCCCGCGACCAAGGAAGAATACATAAAGACCCTTTTTAACCGCTTAATTCCGCTTACTTCCTCCCACAGGCCCTCCATGCTCCAGGACATAGAAAAAGGCAAGAAGACCGAGATAGACGCTCTGAACGGCGCCATCGTCAGGATGGGCAAAGATATTGGTGTTCCGACCCCGACAAATCAATTGATATCAGAATTGATAAAATATAAAGAGGTAAGGCATTAACCCAGGTAGGGGCAGGTCGCGACCTGCCCCTACAAAAACCCTCATGTTATAATAACCCCATGCCAGATTTTACTGAAACCTTTGAAGAATCCTCGTCCTCCACATCCATAATCCTTGAAGACGGCAAGATAGACAAGATAATAACCGGTGCAGAAGCCGGGACCGGCATACGCACTATAAAAGGATGGGAAATAGATTATAGTTATGAAAATGCTGGGGGTTTGCGGCCGGATGCCCAGACCGGACCATCGATAGACTCCAGGATCTCGCTGCTCCACAAAGCCGACAAGGCGGCAAGATCGGCAAGCAATTTGATCAAGCAGGTCACGGTGTCATACGGGGATAAAACACAACTCATTAAGGTCAAGAACTCTGACGGTGTCAATAGATCAGATTCGAGATCGAGGACCCGTTTTGTGATCAATGTGATAGCGGAAAAAGACGGGGTGATACAGACAGGTTATGAAACATTTGGAAATTGTATTGTAGGGACAGCTCGCGAGCTTCCCCTACCCAACCTGGGGACCATCGAATCCCTCGCTAAAAAAGCGGCGGAACGGGCTATCATGATGCTTTCTGCCCCGCACGCCCCTTCGGGAGAGATGTCCGTCATAATAATGAGCGAGGCCGGAGGGACATTGATACACGAGGCTTGCGGCCACGGGCTCGAAGCAGATTTCATTTATAAAGGGATCTCGGTATATGCGGGAAAGCTCGGACAAAAGGTCGCATCAGAGCTGGTCACCGTTATTGACGATGCCACCATCCCAAATGCCTATGGCTCCTTCGGCTGCGACGACGAGGGAACCCCTTCACAAAAAAAGGTCCTCATAGAGAACGGGGTGCTGAGAGGCTATATGAGCGACATCTATTTTTCTAAACTGTTGGGAATAAAGTCATCCGGGAACGGCAGGAGAGAAAATTATACCCTGAAGCCGCATCCCAGAATGACGAACACCTATATTGAAAAAGGAAAAACCGATCCAAAGGAGATAATATCCTCAATAAATGAAGGGCTTCTGGTAAAGAAACTCGGGGGAGGCCAGGTAAATGTTACCAACGGGGATTTTGTCTTCGATGTCCAGGAGGGATATCTGGTAAAGGCAGGAAAAATAGAGACCCCTGTAAGAGGCGCCATGCTGATAGGGAACGGACCAAAGATACTTGAAGAGATCGACATGGTGGGGAATGACCTCAACTTTATAACCGGGACCTGCGGAAAGGGCGATCATGCTCCCGTAACGGATGCGATGCCTACGGTCAGGATACCTCAAATAGTGGTTGGAGGAAGAAATTAGAGCTTGTGTTCTGTGCTTCTGTGTTCTATCTGCCGCTCCTCAATTTCTCAATAACGACCTTGCTTTTGCGCGGCATAAAATAGCACAGAAATCTGCTCATCTTTTCGAGCCATTCCAGTTTTTGCTGCGGGGATAATTTCTTGTATTCGTTTGCTTTTTCTTTGGAATAAACATAAAACAAACCTTTTTTTTTCATCATTTTGCCCCGTATTTTTTCAACGCTTCAATATCTGCAAGATCCTGCGGTCTTCCAGCGATCTTCTTTAGCTCGATCAAGTCCTTCATGGAAATAATCGGAACTTTTACGCCCCAAGATTCAATTACTTTTCTTCTTTTATACGCTCTTTCAAAAGCAATGTAATTTTCGGTCATTACATCAATAACAATATAAGGATTATCAATATCCCAAAAAGAAAATACTTTCATGTTCTTTTTTCTTTTCCATTCATTAACTTTGACCGGATCCGCCAATTCCCTGGGATCCACAGGAACTTTTGGCTCCAATCCGAGCTCTTCAACAGCGGAAACAAACTTAAGCAAATTGCTTTTGTCCATGGCAAGCATTATATCCATATCGCCCGTGGCCCGCTGGACACCATGAAGATTTACAGCTATGCCTCCTATCAAAAGATATTTTATCTTTTTTTTGTTGAGTTTCTTTATTATGTCTTCATAATAAAGTTCTCGATGGTTTTTATTTTTCATAATATACAGGATCTATAGCTCCGCGATAATCTTTTTCACCACTTCTGCATCATTCATCGTCATAAAATGGACTCCGTCGCAGTAAGGCTTAAGTTCTTTTATCGTTTCAACAGCGATTTGGATGCCTTCCTGTTTCGACTCTTTTGAACTTTGCATTCTCTTAAGCACTTTATCCCCTACTTTAACCCCGGGGACTTTTTCTTCCATGAATTTTGCCATTTCAAAGGTCCTGAGTGGAAATATTCCCAGAAGCAATTTCATTTTGAGAGTTGAAGTCTTTTCTTTGAATTTCTTGAAACCGTCTATATCATAAATAACCTGCGTCTGAATAAACTCCGCCCCCGCATCCAGCTTTTTCCTTAATTTCATTATCTGAAGGTCGATCTGTTCGCTGTTGGGGTTAACCGTTGACCCGAGACTAAATGAAGGATTTCCTTTAAGAGGAGACCCGTTCAGGTCCTGCCCTTTTCCCATTTTTCTGATAAGGTCCAGGAGCTGGACCGAATCCAGCTCGAACACGGGTTTTGCCAGGACTTTTCCGTCCTTTATGGGATAATCCCCTGTTATTGACAGGATGTTCCTTATCCCAAGCGCATAAGCAGCCAGGACATCGGAAGAAAGCCCCATAGAATTGCGGTCGCGGCAGCACATTTGAAGTATAGGATCTATACCTTCGTGTATAAGTTTGTGGCACAGCACAATAGGGTTCATCCTCATGACGGCTCTCTGATTATCCGTCACATTGATAGCATCAACGATCCCTTTTAAGCTTACAGCCTTGCTTATAGCATCATCCGCATCAACGCCTTTGGGAGGAAAGATCTCTGCGGTCAGGATAAATTTCTTTGAGGCCAGGGCTTTCTTGAAGGACATTTACATCTCCGTCCTGTGGGGTCGAAGAGCCTTGGACCAGTCTTTGACAGGTTTAAAGTCATTTATGTCTTCAACTCTGTTAAGCTGTTTTAGCCGCTCGTAAACAAGCGCCCAGGCACAGTCATTTTTGGGGTCAACCTCGCATTTGCCCTTTGTCGAGCCGCCGCACGGGCCGTTCAAGGTGTTCTTGGGACACCTGGTCAAAAGACAAATGCCTCCGGTCTTGTCCAGCTGGCACTCCCCGCACATAGTGCACATTTCGTAGAACTTGCCGGCTCTGTATGTCTTGGCAAGGAACAATGAGTTAAGCGCCGGAAAGACCGCCTTGCCTACTAGAGCTGCCACGGTCTGGACCCCCGCTCCGCAGGACATAACAAGAAAAGCATCCGCTTCATCAAGCTGTTTCTTATGGTTCAAAAACTCTTTGCGGCAGAGGCGCTCATCACATGTGGATTCAACTACGGCAGTTCCCGAGATCTTTTTCCCGTCCTTTTTCAGCCTTTCCGCCATTTCCTTGACCTCGGCTTCTCCCCCTGTTTTGTTGGAGGTAGCGCACAACCCGCAGCCCACAACAAAAATGCTTTTGGCGTCCTTTAACATCTCAAGTATTTCTTCGTACTTCTTCTGTTCAGTTACTATCATCTTTTTCTCCTTCACCCCTCTCCCTCTGGGAGAGGGGAAGGGGGTGAGGGTTCTATTTATGCAACCGGCCTCATGTGCGGGAACAAAAGGACTTCCCTTATCGAATGCGAATCCGTCATCAGCATGATCAGCCGGTCTATCCCTATGCCAAGCCCTCCCGTGGGCGGCATGCCATATTCAAGGGCCCTGACATAATCTTCGTCCATGGATTCAGTTTCTTCGTCACCGGCTTTTTTTAGCTCCATCTGTTTTTCAAACCTCTGCTTCTGGTCTATTGGATCGTTCAATTCCGAAAAGGCATTGGCCATTTCCATGCCCGCAACGATCACTTCAAACCTTTCCACCAGCTTTGGATCATTTCTCTTCTTCTTTGCCAGAGGAGAGGTCTCTATGGGATAGTCTGTTATGAATGTGGGCTGGATGAGATGCTGCTCGACGAACCTGTCGTACAGTTCGTTTATGAGCTTGCCCTGCCCCATTTTACTGGCGTCATCAACGCCCCTGTCTTTTGCGAGCTTCACCAGCTCATCATGGCCCAGGTCTATGTTTATTCCGGCAAACTGCATCAGGGCGTCTTTCAGAGTGATTCTTTTCCATGGTTTTTTGAAATCTATTTTCATGCCCTTAAAGGTCACTTCTGTGGTGCCAAGCTCTTTTTTCACGGTCGTGCTGATCAGATCTTCCGTCAGTCCCATTATGTCATTGTAATCGGCATAAGCCTGATAGATCTCCAGCATGGTGTATTCGGGATTATGCTTGAACGACATGCCCTCGTTCCTGAAGACCCTGCCAAGCTCAAATATTTTTTCAAAACCTCCGACAATGAGCCTTTTGAGATAAAGTTCGGGGGCAATGCGAAGAAAGAGGGGCATGTTAAGCGCGTTGTGATGGGTCTTAAAAGGCTTGGCCGCGGCTCCTCCCTGAAGGACATGCAGTATGGGGGTCTCCACCTCAAGGAACCCTTTATCCTCAAGAAACCTCCTGATGCCGGAGATCACCCTGCTCCTTAAAACAAAGATCTCCTTGACCTGTCTGTTAACAATAAGGTCGACATACCTCTGCCGGTACCGGAGTTCCGTATCCTGAAGGCCATGCCACTTTTCGGGGAGCGGGTGAACTGCCTTGGTAAGGAGAGTAAGTTCTTTTACCTTGACAGAGACCTCTCCGGTCTTGGTCTTGAAGATCCTGCCCTTTACGCCGATAAAGTCTCCCATATCGGTCTTTTCAAATACGGCGAACTGTTTCTCACCCACATTATCAAGCCTTACATATATCTGTATCCTGCCGGCCTCATCCTGGATATGAGCAAACGCCGCTTTGCCGTGCCCGCGCCTCAAAACTATTCTGCCTGCAAGGCTGTATTCTCTCTCGCTCTCCTGCTCTTTCTCAAGGGTGGCATATTTGGCCAGGAGCTGCGCCGAGTCGATATCTTTGTCATAGTTGTAGGCAAAGGGCTCTATGCCCTCGCTCCTCAGCTGTTCTATTTTTTCTCTTCTTACCTTAACTTCTTCCGCCATTTATCTCCCCTATCATTCTGAGCCCGATCAGCGTCAAATTTGGCTCTACTACATCGATTATATCAGTTTTATCCGAGATTATGCCGGCAAGTCCCCCTGTGGCAATGACCTTTGCCCCCTTCCCAAGCTTTTTACGGAAAAGGGCCACCATTTTCTCGGTTATTCCCACATACCCCCAGAAGATCCCGGATCTCATCGCTGATACCGTATCATCCCCTATCACCTTTTTTGGGAACTTAAGGTCTATCAGGGGCAGCTTGGCGGTTTTTTCGTGGAGAGAAGACCTTGACAGGTTTACTCCCGGAGCGATCGCGCCTCCAAGATATGCCCCGTTTTTATCGACCGCACAGAATGTTGTCGCGGTGCCAAAATCTATCACTATCAAAGGCTTCCCATACTGCCTCCGCGCCGCGTACACATTGACCAGCCTGTCCGCCCCGATCTCCTTAGGTTTTTTGAGCTTGATGCCCATAAGCCCCCTAAAGGTGCCTGCATTAACAAAATACGGCCTGACCCCGAACAACTGCTTAACGATCTTTGCCATCTTCTTATCTAAAGAAGGGACTACGCTTGAAATGACTGCCCGTGAAATCTTGTATTTTCTAAAATTGGACATTGGATATTGGAAATTGGACATTGTTTCAAATCGCAGCGTCTTAACCAGGGTTTTACCGTTAAAGATCCCGGCAACTGTATTTGTATTCCCTATATCTACAGCAAGCAGCATTATTGAAAAATTATAGCATTATTATATCTGGCTATAAGCCTTTCTCCCCTCCTGAAATCCTCCGCCCTTAATTGCGATAAATGTATAAGAGAAGACACATTATGGCAAGAACAACCCTTATGCCTCACAGCGACAGGACAAATATCTGGAGAACACAGATAGGGCTTGGCATCGGAAGAGAGAGGCTTTTGCATGTTAGGCAGACAGTAAGCAATTATCTGGCTCTTAGAAGCTGCGAGGGAGAGCGTTTTTGGAATGCCATACTGCCTGAAAACAGAGCTTACGAGAGTAGAAAAACCTATCTCGACCTCATGTCATGGCTCTTTGACGAACACCGTGTGCTTGACTGGCAGCAGCAAAGGGACCTTGAGGCCGGCATTCGCCTGCATGATATAGGCTACGCCCGCTCAGCCGGAGCCGATCATCCCGAACAGGGTTATGAAGTGCTGAGGGACCCGGAGATACAAAAGGAACTGGGACTTTCTTCTATTTATGACATGGACACGGTCCTTAATATGGTTAAATATCACGGTTTATTCTCGGATGTTGGGTTTTTATACAGGCCCGATATGATCTCCTCATTCAATTTTCCTACCAGGATCTCGCTTGCGGTCATGGGCGCTCTGGATTCAACAGCAAAGCCCTTAAAGGAAGGAGGTTTTCACAGCATGCTTTTTTCCAGGCTCCTGAGAAGATACCAAAAGCTGCTCGAGAACCCATCTATAACATTCGAGGAAAAGCTGCAGCAGCTTTTCGGCCCCATGAATTATGTCTGGCTTGAGGATACCCATGCCGAAGCTCTTACTGCCGGGATCGAGGAGGAGGGGCTCAAAGGGGAAAGCGGTTTTGAGGCTTTAGCCGGAAGGACCTACTTTCGCTGCTGGCCTCTGCTGAAAGACCTGATAACTCCGCAAATTGAATTCGCTTCGTCATTTTATACTCCGGTGGACCCGTCCCATATTCCGCATCTGGTTTCATTTTTGATGGTGATGGCCCGTCTTCTGGGAAAAGCCGCTCCCCAAAATGATGTCATGGTAGATACCGCATTCAATTATTTTGACTTTTCTTTAAGGCCTTCCTATCTTGCTTCTTTAAGAAAAGACCTTTCCGACCCTGCCTCGGAACTCGGCCAGATAGATGACTGCACCTTCGGATTCGGGAACCAGAAAATCAGCTTTTTAGGCGACCAAATACTGTTGGATCATTCACGATAGACCTTAAGAACTCTTCCAGTCCGGTTTTTTTTCTAATCTGACCTGATTATCCCGGACAGGATGCTGGAACCCCAGGAAGAACGAATGCAGCATCATTCGTTCCGATCTGTCTTTCTTAAGCCCGTAAATGGTGTCTCCGACTATAGGGTATCCGGCGTGTGAAAGATGGACCCTTATCTGATGGGTCCTTCCCGTCTCAAGCTTAAGATCAAGCAGGGTCTTGTCTTTATAACGCTTGAGAACCGAGAAATGCGTGACGGCCGCTCTTGATTTTGATCTCCTGTGTTTTTTTTCGTTGTCGCTCTTTTCTTTTTCGGTCTTAAGTTCTATTACCGCCATCTTTTTCCTGTCCGACTGGCTTCTTCCTATCGGCGCTGACAGTGTTCCTTTGTCCTCTTTGACAACGCCATGGACCATGGCAAGATACCGCTTTTCAACTGTCCTGTTCTTAAAGGCGTTGGAAAGAACGCCGTGCGCATTATCGTTTTTCGCTATCACAATAAGCCCTGAGGTCTCTTTATCAAGGCGGTGCACTATCCCGGGCCTCTCAACCCCGCCTATTCCGGAAAGGTCCTTGCAGTGGGCTAAAAGAGCGTTCACCAGAGTGCCGCTCCTGTGCCCCTGCGCAGGATGAACCACCATCCCGGCGGGCTTGTTGATTACTATCAGGTCTTTGTCTTCATAGATCACATCCAGCTCTATCTTTTCGGGAAGCACTTCCGTTCTTTTGGGTGCCGGTATGTCCACTTCAACCGTATCCTCATGAAGAACCTTGCGGGCTGCTTTTGCACAGACTCTGCCGTTCAGCCTGGCAAAGCCCCCGGCAATAAGCTTTTGGATCCTGTTCCTGCTTGCGGCAGGCAGCTTTTTGGCAATGAACTGGTCAAGCCTGTAATGTTCGAACTCTTTCGGCACTTTGTATTGGCGCATGTTATAATCCTAATATAATCATACTCTAAGGGAGAAATAAATGCGAGAGAGAGAAAAAGAGCTCAAGAGAAAAAGAAAAAGAAGAAAAGAAGCCCTAAAGAAGAAGAGAAGGGACAACAGGCTTAAAAGGGCTGTCTAAAGAGTTCAAACCTTTTGATACGGGAAGATATTGTCCGGTCCCAGTATTAAGAACGGATCCAGGTCTCTTTTGACCTTTATCATCTCATTAACGCCATTTTCGCCGTACATCTCTTTAAGGTAAGCGTGTTTTAGTTTTCCTATGCCGTGTTCCGCGGATGCCGTACCGCCAAGGGACACGGCCTTTCTGACAAACTTTATATAAAGGTCTTTAACCGCCCTAAATTCCTCTTTCGATTTTGGCAGCATATTAACATGCAGATGGCTATCGCCTATATGACCAAATATCAGATTGTCGATCGCACAACTGCCGAGGACATCCCTGTAAAAACTGAACATCTCCCTGAACCTGTCATGAGGCACCGCTATGTCTGTGCCCGCTTTGGGATACCCCCTCTTTTTGACGACCTCGTTCACCGCTTCAGGCATGGAGTGTCTTATATCCTTAAGTTCCTTTTCCTTTTCAGGAGTTTCGGCTGTCCACACATCGTCAAGGGATACTCCGTGTTCTTCAAGAAGCGCCCCCCACTTTTCAAGGTATGCATTCTCTTTTTGTGATGTTATTTCTTCTTCAAAGAACACAAGGGCCCTGGTCTTGGCGGGGATCGCCGGGTGCTTTGTCCGCAGCAGTACGATCGCGTTCTCGTCAAAGTACTCGACCGCCAAAGCATCAAGGCCTGCGGGGTCCTTCTTTTTTCTGCTTTCGAAGGTTTGCTTTTTTATATCACCCACAAAGTCAAGCGCTCTATACTCATCTTCAAAGAACGCAAAAGCCGCAAAAACAAAACCAACCTTTGGCAGCAACTCCAACTCGGCCTCGACAATAACCCCGAGAGTTCCTTCGCTTCCAATGAACAGGTCGATCAGGTCCATTCCAGATCTGGAATAATATCCCGCCGCATTCTTAATCTCCGGCATTTTATAATTGGGCATTGGACATTGGACATTGGACATTGGACATTTCTTCCCTCTCTTTATATCTATTGCCTCTCCACTGCTCAATACAACCTTTATTCTGTTAACATACTTCCTCGTTGCTCCATACTTAAATGTGCGTGCTCCCGACGCATTTGTGGCAATATTGCCTCCTATGAACGCTGTCCATTCGGTTGCATCCGGGGGATAAAAACACCCGAGACTTTCCGCTGCGGCGTGTATCTCTGTTATCGGTACTCCGGCCTGGACAGTTATTGAACCTTTTTTAAGGTCCAATATTCTGTTCAACCTGTCCGTGGCAATGACCTGCCCCGCAAAGGGAAGCCTGCCTCCTGTCACGCCTGTGCCCCCTCCGGATACGGTTATCGGTACTTTGTTCGCAGCTGCTGCTTTGAGAACCTGGTTCACCTCATCATAGTTTTCGGGAAGGAACACTTTATCCGTATGTGCTCCATTGAGCCCGGAAGCGTCCTCCAGGTATGGTTTTATGAGGTCCTGTTCATTTTTGATGATCATTTCCAGCCGCTCCATCTAATAAGCCGTTTTACCGCTGCCATTCTATTATCTCATGGTAGAATTAATTTAGGATGCAAATTCCCAAATACCCTCTGTTAAAGTCCCTCGAGCTTTCCGACAAAGCCCTTATTGAGAGCTATTTTGCCAAACACCCTTCAGGTCTTTCCGAATACACCTTTGCCAATTTTTTTGCCTGGCGCAGATTTGACCGCTCCGAGCTGACCATGATAAACGGCAACCTCTGTTTTCTTGTGAATGCGCCCGACAGGAACCGCTACTTTATGATGCCATTCGGGAACACTGACATGGAAGACACTCTTATAAAATGCCTTGAAACGGCGCCAAAGGTGGTGCGTCTGCCGCTGGCCTTTGTAGAGCAATATGCAAAGGACAGCAGCCGCTTTGCCGTAGAAGAGGACCCTGACCAGTTCGATTACATCTACCTGTCCGGGGACCTTATGGAATTGAAGGGAAAGAAATACGACGGAAAAAGGAACCACATTAACTATTTTTTGAGGTCCGACTCTTTTGCTTACGAAAGAATGTCGGAAGAACATTTTGAAGAGTGCTGCCTGCTCAACGATGCCTGGTGCAAAGAAAAGAAAAGAGAATCGGAGCTGTTCCCCAATATAGAGTGCGAAGCGGAGGTCGTTAAGGAGACGCTGCGCAATTTTAGAGCGCTGGGGCTTACCGGAGGGGTGATCTTTGTTAACGGCAGGATAAAGGCTTTCAGCATAGGTGAAAAACTGACCGAGGATACCGTGGTCATCCATATAGAAAAAGCGGACCCGGCGATCCGCGGACTATCTCAGCTGATCAATAGAGAATTTGTAAGGAACGAATGGTCTCATTTCACCTACATCAATCGCGAACAGGATATGGGGCATCCGGGACTCCGAAAAGCCAAGTTGAGCTACCATCCGGTCAAGCTTGAGAAGAAATACAATATATTCCTCAAAACTTAGATTTCAATGTCTCATAAAGTGATCTTTTTACTTTTGTATCTGCATATCATTGTCCCTAATTTATCACTAATTGATCTATCCCTAATTACACCAATGGAATGATCCCTAATTGCTCCAATTAACACCAATAGCCCGAAAGGCACAGGCCACTCGACTCTCTTCATTAGCCCGGGGCAGCTTGCACTAAGCGGAGCCAACGAAGTGAGCGTAGTCGAGGTGGCGGGAAAATTGCTGGGAGGAATTGATAGTGAAAGGGGGTGATAAACCATGGCATCTGAAGCAAAGCTTATTTATCCGGAATTGAGCTATAAACTGGTTGGGATATTATTTAAGGCATACAACAATCTTGGGGGAGGTTATCAAGAGAAGATATATCAATCAGCGGTTAGAAAAGAGCTCAAAAGCAACAAGATCAACTTCATGGAACAGGTAGGCATTGACTTGAAATATCGGGATAATAGTAAGCATGAACAGGAACGGCATCTTCTTTAAGCGCCTATTAAAAGGCTATTCTGTTCATTAGCTTGCTACATAAGTGTTATTAGGGGAAATTGGAGCTATTGGGGATATACCTATTCGTGTTATTCGGGATATATCAATTAGTGATAGATTCGTGTAAAATTACTTCTATCACTCTTTCTCGTAAGATGTTAAAATAGAACAAAGGAGCCAATCGATGCCAAACAAACTAAAACTCGGCCTCCCCAAAGGAAGCCTCCAGGGATCGACCTTTGAACTGTTTGAAAAGGCCGGTTACAAGATAAAACTGTCCTCAAGGTCTTACTTCCCGGTGATCGACGATGAAGAGATAGAAGTAATGCTGATCAGAGCTCAGGAAATGGCACGATATGTGGAAAGCAAAGTGATTGACTGCGGTCTTACCGGAACGGACTGGACCCTTGAAAGCGGCTGCAAGGTTGAAAAAATAAAGGATCTCGTCTACGCAAAACAGGGCCTGCGCAAGGTACGCTGGGTCCTGGCAGCGCCAAAAGGATCGGCTATCAAAAGCGTAAAAGACCTCGAAGGTAAAAGAGTTGCGACGGAATTGGTGAACATCTCGGAACAGTACTTCAAAAAGAACGGGGTTAAGGCAACGGTTGAGTTTTCCTGGGGCGCGACCGAGGCCAAATGCCCGGAACTCGCGGACGCGATAATAGAGCTGACAGAAACGGGCAATTCATTAAGAGCGAACAATCTGGAAATACTGGACACGGTGCTTGAATCAAACACTATCTTTATTGCCAATAAAGATGCTTTGTCCGATAAGTGGAAAAAAGAGAAGATAGGCAACATCCTGCTCCTGCTGGAAGGCGCTCTTGTTGCCCAGACGCTCGTCGGGCTTAAGATGAATGTTCAAAAAGGCAAACTGGATAAGGTCCTGTGCTGCCTTCCTGCACTAAAGAACCCTACGATCGCCGAACTTAGCGACAAGAACTGGGTAGATGTGGATACGATAATCGAAGAAAAGACAGCGAGAGATCTGATACCCAGGCTGAAAGCCGCCGGAGCCGAGGGAATCGTGGAATATCCGCTGAACAAGGTCATTTACTAGAGCTGAAGGTAGCCAAGGGTGTAGGGTCAAGGGTATAGTAGACGGTTTTCCGGCTTGACCCTTGCCCCTTGACCCTAATCAAGCACTGCTATCTTACCCCTCCCCAGCACCTTAGCCCCTGCCACTATCCTGAACGGGTAGATCCCGTTGCCGACCGTTGAACCAAAGTCATCTTTCCCATCCCACTCAACCTCGTTATACCCTGCTTTCCCTCCCATGCTCCCGGTTAAATAACTCCTCTTCCACACCAGCGCTCCCCTTACATCAAAGATATACACCAATATATTGCTGTCCACGGTCAGGTTATATGTTATCTTTGTTGTCCCTGCCGTTGTATTGAATGGATTCGGGTAATTAAGAGGTACCCCTATTATCTCAGCTTCCGACCCTGCTCTTACCTCAAGGTCGGTTGCTTCATATGTTGCCCAGTTACCAAGATAATCCGATACCTCTATCTTAAGGTCATACTTGCCAGGTACCAGTTCGTTCTTAACTTTGAATGTGAATATGCCTGTGGTTGAATTATATGAATCTGTAGAAGCATCAAATGAGGCATATGTATACAATGTTGAGCCAAGGGTTATCTTAAGATTATTTATATATACTCCCCCAACAGTTCCTGAGCCTGACAGTTTTGCTTTAAGTGTGGGAATAGAATTAATGGTATCTCCTGACACCACTCCTGCCTCGTTTATTTTGACATCAGAAATAACAGGTTTGGTGGTGTTTAGATCGTAGATGAGGACGCGGTTGTTAGATGCGTCGGCAATAAATAATATCGTGCTATCGCAATCAACACCAACGGGAAAATTCAGTGTTTTAGATGATGGATCTCCTCCCTGGTTCGCTGAATTTGAGCTCATATCACTTTGGCCGATAACCATATTTGCAGACATATTATTTGAGATAGGGACAGTATTATAAACAAGCAGTCTATGATTCTCTGTATCAACAACGAACAATCTGCCATTATTAATTCTTAAAGCCCTCGGAGCATTTAATGTGTTTGACGCGGCACTGCCTCCCTGATTTAAAGAATGTGATGTCATATCGGTCTGTCCAATAACAACATCAGCAGAAGCATTATTTGCTGTAGGAATATTGCTGAACACCAGGACCCTGTGATTATTTCTGTCTGTTATGAACAACTTGCCGCCGCTGCTTAGAACTCCGGAAAGATAATAAAGACTTCTTGCCGAAACACCTCCATTGTTCGCGGTTGAAGAGGTCATATCCGGCTGCCCAACAACAACATCGGCAGCAGCATTATTCACTGCAGGAAGGCTATTGTAGATAAGAACTCTGTTGTTTTCAGTGTCAGCTATAAATAATTTGTTGCCATCATAAAAAAGTCCATAACAATACGAATGGGCGCTTGCAGAGGGACTGCCGCCCTGGTTCTTTGCTCTTGAAGTCATATCCGACTGGCCTATGACCACATCAGCTGAAGCATTATTTGATACAGGGATTGTATTAAAGATAAGGACCCTGTAATTACCCGCGTCCGAGATAATAAGTTTTGTCCCATCGGTAAAAACATCTATCGGATAGTAAAGCGTATTTGCTTCAGGCATTGCCCTTCCCTGGTTTGCGGAATTTGAGACCATATCCGGTTGGCCGATCACTACATCAGCGTTCGCGTTAGCTGATGCGGGGATGCTGTTGTATATCAACACCCTGTTGTTAAAATAATCGGCAATGAACAGTCTGTTCCCGTTAATAACTCCTCCATGCGGGCTATACAGGGTGTTTGCAGTGTGTATGTCCGACTGATTGATCTGATTATGCGTCATATCCGGCTGGCCGATGACAAAATCGGCAGGAGCGTTATTCGATGACGGGATGCTGTTATAGACCAGCACCCTGTGGTTCATCCTGTCGGAAATGACCAG
>JBAZKV010000028.1 GCA_041650635.1 Candidatus Margulisiibacteriota bacterium
TTGGATGCGAATACAAGACCTGGTCCGAAGCGTTGTTTTGTGCCGGGGGGCTTTCTTGGTCTGTCTTTACAAAGTCTTCCCGTAAGGGGGGCAGCCTCTCTTCAGACGGTCCTTCCGGCAGGGCAACAAATCCGGCAAACTCATCAAGCACGGTCTTGATCGCATCTGAAGAAGGCGTCGGAAGCCTGTTTATGCCTCCCGTTATAAGATCTGCCAGGTCTTCGGGAAGAAAGGACAATATCCTTTCGGCAAGCTCGGGCCCGAGCAGCGAGAGCAGAATAGTAGCTTTTTCCCGTCCGCTTAGCGTCATTTTATTGTCACTTCCCCTTTTCCTCTGACAGCCATTTTTTTAGCAGTTCCGCCACCCTGTCCGGAGACCTGCCGACCGCATCCCTCATCTGTTCAATGGCTCCTCCTCCCTGGGTCTGGACCCTGTCGTCTGACTTCTTTCTTTCGAGCGCCCTTCTTTTTCTTCTGGAAACAAGCCTAACTAAAATGAGCGACACCAAAAGCAGGGCAAGGCCTCCCGACATCCAGGCCAATTCCTGCCTGTACCTGCTGAGAGTTTTTATCGCCCCCAGTATAGGGTCCCTGTCGGAAGAGAACACGCCGGGATCAACAGCCCCCTTCGAAAACTCCGTGGCATAATGGAAAGGAACTTTTCTCAGTATTATCCTGTCTCCCCTTTTCCTGTTGTAGGGAAGGGCTCCTGCTATGGTCTCAAAAGTGGTCTTTTTGAGGGCAGCGGTAAGGTTGAACCTGTTGTCCACAAGCACGATAACGGTAAGTCTTTTGACCTTGGCTGCCTTTGCCGCTGCGGCTTTTTTGGCCGGCTGTTTTTTTGCCGCTTTGGTCTGTTTTTGGGATGTTTTGGCCGGCATCGGTTTTTTGGCTGCAGAGCCGTATTCAACATTGACCTTTATCAGGATGCTGTTCGGCGGATAAAAATTATTGACCAGGGTCTGCACTTTGCTGGAAAGTTCATTTTCGTAGGCTTCCTTCTGCTTAAGGATCTCTAATTCATCCGGTTTTTCTGGGCGTGACTCCTTTGGCGCAGCAGGAAGCGAAGTCACTTCTTTGGTAATTACGGGAACAACTTCTGCCGGCTGAAGCAGAGGCTTTGCTTCCAGGCTTGGAGCTTCAAAAGAGGCGGAAACTTCGGCCGTTTTCGGAAAATAGACTTCCATAGGAGTTGTCCGCATCTCTTCCTGATTCTCTGCTACGGCAGTCTTTGGACCACTCAATATGTTGCCGTAGATATCCACGATAATCACATTTTCCGGGCGCAGGTTTTCCACGCTGCCCGCCACCAGATGGACTATTCCGCTGATCTGTTCCTGGGAAAGGACCCTCCCTGTCTTTAGCTGCAGCAGGACCGAGGCAGTAACAGGAGCTTTTGTTACCTCAAAAAGCTCTGTCTTTGGTATCACTATCTGTATCCTGGCATCTTCTACCGAATCAATGCGGCTGATAGTGCGCGCCAGCTCTCCCGAGATAGCCCTGACAAACTGCACCCTTCTGTCAAAATCGGTGGTCCCAAGCTTGGACTGGTCAAAGATCTCCCAACCCACCACTCCTCCCGAAGGAATGCTCTTTTCCGCCAGCCCCAGCCTTGCCTCATCAGCTTTGCCCTTGGGAACTGCGATCGCTTTTCCGTTGTCCCTTATCTGGTAGGGTATCTTGAGAGCCTTTAACTGCGTCACAACATTGGCCGCATCTTTAAGATCGAGGTTGGAATAGACCACTGTATAACCCGCGTTAGGGTCTTTTGGGGCGCAGGAGCGGACCGCAAGCACGGCTATTATTATTACGAACACCAGCCCGACCGAGATAAAGATCGACAGCTGCCTGTTGTCCCTTAGAGCTGATTCCCCCATTTATTCCTCCATACTATATCTGCATCTGGGTTATTTCTTTAAAAGTATTCACCGCCGAGGTCACTGTGGTCACCGCCAACTGGACCGCTATGTTCATTTTGGCGGTAGCCACCATCACCTCGGACACATCCATATCTCCTCTGATATAACTTTCCATTGCCTGGTTGGCGGCAGCCTCTGTGTTGCTCACTCCCTCCAGCGCGTTCACCGCCTTGCTGAGCATATCATCAAAGATAGAAGATGAAGTCTTTATTTCCTGATTGCCGGCGGGACCTTTTGCCGGCTCAGCAGCAGAAGTGTTTTCCGTTCCCATTATCTGGGCCATCAGTTCGGGGCTTATCCTTCCAACAGGTTCTGCCATTTTCTTTTCTCCTTACTGGATCTGCAGGGCGTCCTGCCCCATTTTTTTTGCCGCATTAAAGACAGTGATGTTGGCTTCATAAAGCTTGCTGGAATAGATCAGGTCCGTCATCTCGGTTGCCAGGCTTACATTGGGAAGCGAAACATAACCATTGACATCCGCGTCCGGATGCCCCGGGTTGTAGACCTTTTGCATGGGCGAAGCCTTGTCGTCAACGACCTTGACTAAAACCCCTCCGGGACCTCCCGAAAGCTTTTTCTGCGCCCTGGAAAGCTGGCTCTCAAAAGAGAGCGGCGACTCCGCATAGACCGCGACTTTTCTTTTGTAGACGCCGCCGTCCTGGGTCCGGGTTGTATTGATATTGGCCATGTTGCTTGCTATAAGCTCCATATGCGCTTTTTCCGCCAGTATCCCGCTTACAGAAATATCCATGGCACGGTTAATGCTCATCTATCACTTTCTCCCCTGGGTAACGACCGCCCTTAAAACAGCCAGTTTTGCCGTAAGCATCTTGGAAAAAGCCGAATACCTGGCATTGTTTTTTGCCATGTCCGCCATCTCTTCTTCAAGGCTTACATCCCTCTTTTCCAGGCGCTTTACCGCTTTGTCGAGCGTTTCATCAAACTTGAGCGCTTCATAGCCGGGGGTCTTTGCGTTTGCGATGTTATGGGCAACGACTTCCTGGATCTTGGAAGAATTACCCATCGCATTTTCGAGGCTTCCGAAAGTCGGATCAAATATCTCCATGCCGCTCCCCTATTTGAGTTTTTCTCTCAGCTTATAGATCGCCCGCGCAATGACCCGGTTCACCTTGCTGCGCGAAAGCTTAAGGTCTTTTGCTATGTCTTTCTGGTTAACGCCCTTCCTGTAGAACAGCTTCAGTATCTTTTTCTCCATCCCAGGCAGTTCTTCTATGGCCGCGTTCAGCCTGGTCTGCAAATCCTTCCACTCCAGTTCGTCCACCGGTGTTGTTTCCCCGGACACCTGTATCTCGGACCCGTCCAGCACCTGGTCAAGGGAAACCAGGTACATAAGGGCCGAGGCCGATACTATCCTTTTGATCTTTGAAACGGCTGTCTTGAACTCCTCTTCCGTCAGTTTTTTCTTCTCGAGCATCTTGACCTCTTTGGCGGAGAGGCCTTCGAGTTCGGCGCTCTTTTTTACCACGGCGCTGTAGCCTTTTTTGGCAAGATCGCGTATCATCACCTGGATCCTGTAAGGAACGGGATTATAGTACTTAAGGCCGTCAAGGATCTCCCCTCTTACCCTGTAAGAGGCATATGTCTCAAATTTAACTCCCCTTTTGGGGTCAAAGTTGTCCCAGGCCTTCATGAGGCCTATCATCCCGTCGCTCACCAGGTCGTTAAAATCAATGTTGGGGGGAAGTCCCTTTCCTGCTATCATCGCTGCTATAGAATGAACAAGAGGAACATAGACCTCGAGCGCGCCGGCGGTCCTTACCGCCTGCGGCTGTTCCTTTTTTTTGGGTTTGGCAGTTTGTTTTGCCATCCTTGTCAAAAAGTCCCTTCCTCTTTGCCGGCATCGACCATTCTTTTTGCAACAGTTTCATTTATCAGTTCATTAAACCCGAACGCATCATCTGCCGCGAGCTGTTTTATCATCTGGCCGGTAAAAAGCTCCGCATAAGAAGGGAACATATCGGTAGAACCCCAAAGCTCAGTCCCCTGGGGCTTGAACGCCTCGGAAAGAAGCTGCTGAAGGAAAACGGAAGAAAATTCCTTTGCCGCGGTCTCCCTGTTCAATGACCGGCCCTGGATCATTTCTGCCGCATTAAGCCCTGCCATCGGGTCTATGGACGGGATAAAAGAGCTCACTTATATTACCTCTATTTCGGCGTTAAGCGCGCCCGAAGCTTTTATGGCCTGGAGTATGGCTATCAGGTCCCTCGGGGCCGCACCCAGGCTGTTGAGAGCCTTGATAAGATCGTTAAGGCTGGACCCGGAAGAGACTGCCGATAGTTTTTTTATGTTCTCCTTGACCCTGAGGCTTGCGGTCGAGATATCCGCACCTCCCAAACCTTCCGAGGCAACAGTAACATTGCCTATCTGCACCGTAAAATTTCCGTAAGACACGGCCACCGGCGCTATCCTGATATTTTCGCCTATAACAACGGTCCCGGTACGCTCGTTAACCACTATCCTAGCTTTAACATCCGGAACTACCCGGAGGTTCTCTATAGTCGAGATCAGAGATACCAGGTCCGTACCGGGCTCAACCACCACCATTACCGCGGAGGCGTCCGAAGACCGGGCGTCATAGCCTTTCTTGGCTATCGTATAGGCCACTCTTGAGGCTGTGGTAAAATCGGGTTCGTTCAAAAGAACAGTCAGGGTTGAAAGCGTGCCGGACCCTTTATATTTTGCCCCTTCCGGGTACTCGGAGGACAAAGGCTCTTCGATCCCCACACGCACTTCTTTTTCAACTATCCCTCCCCCGGGGATCCTGGCAACCGTCGTCACTTCTCTGTTCATCGGCAGCAGACCTGCCCCGGACGAAGCGCCTCCCAAAGATACGGATCCCTGAGCCAGCGCATATACAACTCCGTCGGGGCCCTGGAGCGGAGTAAGCAGCAGCGTACCGCCCCTAAGGCTGGTCGCATCCCCCAACGAAGATACCGTCACATCTATTTTTTGCCCGGGTTTTAAGAACGGCGGAAGGGTAGCCGTGACCATGACAGCGGCCACGTTCCTCGATTTAAATTCCTTGTTCTTTGGTATGTCCGAATAGTTATAGATGGGATTGGTATTGGACCGTGAGATCGGGCTGGGAGCCTGAAGACCCATCGCGCTCAAAAGGTTTGTAAGCGCCTGTTTTGTGAACTCGGTCTGCTGGCTGTCGCCGGTATGGCGAAGCCCCGCAACAAGCCCGAAACCCATCAGCTGATTATCGCGGGCCTGCTGGATGGTGGCAATATCCTTTATCCTTGCCTGAGGAGATGCCGCATATAAAGCGCAGGGAAAAAGAAAGAGCGCCGATAAGGCCAGCGATAAAAACAAAAGAGCCGTTCTTTTCATGCCGCTCCTCCCTTAAAAGATCATGTCCAGGATCCTGGTTATCACCCCGGGCGTCGAAGCCGTCCCAACAGTTCCTACACCTTTTACCGAAATATCAGCATCGGCCACCTGGTAAGAATAGATGGTGTTCCAGCTGGTGATATCCTTGGTCCTGATCACGCCTTTGATCATTATGTCCTGTTTTTCCTCGTTAACCGATACCTTATGGTGTCCCATTATCCTGAGGTTGCCTCCCGGCTCGATATCTGACACCTGGGCAGATACAGCCGCGATAACATTGCTGGTCCTGGTAGTTGCACCCGCCCCCTTATATTTGTTGCCCCAGGCCGCGCTTGCCGAATTGTTGGGAGCTATGGTGCCGGTTATTCTCTCAATGGTGTGGGAAAAGCTCGCGCTCAGGTTGTCCTGGTTCTGCGTGTCCGTGCCGGCTTTTTGCACGGCTGAGGTTGTTTCCAGTATCAGTATAGTTATTACATCCCCCACCTTGTACATTTTTTGCGTTGAATAAGGAGAAGGAAGCTCCTGCCTAAAAATGGAATCAGCCCTGCAGTTTCCCGTAGAGAAAAACAAAAAAGCAAGCAGAAGCAGAAAAAATGACGGCCTGTGCAGTTTCATCTTCCCGCTCCTTTCCCGGATCTCAAGGTTTTCCTGGCTCTGTTGTTTGGGCCCACCAGCACGACCGTCGGCCGAAAGGATTTTATTTCGTCCTCGCTCACCAATGCATAGGTTATCAAAATTATTATATCACCTCTGGCCCCCAGCCTTGCCGCGGCCCCGTTAAGGCATACCGTCCCGGACTTTCTTCTGCCTTTCATCACATAGGTCTCAAGACGGCTGCCGTTGTTAACGTTCACAATCTGGACCTTTTCCCCATCCAGAATGCCGGCAAGGTCCAGCAGATCTTGGTCCACAGTGATGCTGCCCTCGTAATCCAGCCTTGCATCTGTAATGGTAAGGCGGTGTATCTTGGCCCTCATTAGCTGCCTGAATATCATCTTATCTGCGCCTCCGAAGGCCCCGTTATATAGGCCTCAATAACCTTGTTCGAGGGAGTGTTCTTAAACCTGATCTTCTGCCCAATATAGCCGTCCTCAAGCGCGGTGCAGGAGGCGCCGGCCAAAATATCCCCTCGGACAGAAAAAACCGTGATCTCTCTTCCTTTTACCACATCCGGGATCTTTCTTGCCATCCATTCCAGTACCAGCGTCCCCTTGGGCATCAGGGTCACCGACTCTTTGCCTTCCACCCTGGCCCTGTCAAAGACGATACCGGCAGGAAGGTGGGAGATGTCCCTTTCAACATAGTCCGTATTCAAGGAAGTAAAGACCTCCCCTTTCCTTATTTTATCCGAAACTGCAAGAACATTCTTCATTATTTTTATCCTGGACTGCAGATAGACCGTTTCTTTGTACTTGCCCTTTTCATATATCTTTACCGGAAGGACCGCGCTTCCCGAGAGTTTCTGGTTGACGGGGTAGTCCAGTTTTACCGAAAAACCCCCGCCGGTCCTCTTTTTGTAACGCTCCAGAACACCTGAGCTTTTCAGCTCGATCTCGATCCTTGAATCCTTGAGCCCGGCATCCCTTGATATTATACAGTCTTTGACCTGCTGTCTAACGGAATCCTCAAGCCCCGCTTCGGCCTGTCCCAGAAGAGCCGTCAACAGGACCAGGCAAACCGCTAATCGCCTCACGCTTTAGCCCTTCATCCTTTCAAGGGTGGTAAGCATTGCTTCGTAACTTGACACTGCCTTTGTGACGGTGTCGAACACCCTCTGGACCATTATCATCCTCATCATTTCGGAAATAACATCCACATTGGACTGCTCAAGAGCTCCCTGCTGAATGTAGCCGAAGTTGTCTTGCGTCGGGTTGCCGAACAGAGGCTCTCCGGACGAATCAGTCTGAGCGAACAGGTTCTGCCCGATGCTCTTGAGTCCGGGAGCGTTAGGGAATTTAGCAAGGACAAGCTGCCCTATTTCTGTGGCTTCCGAAGAGTTATTGATATAGACCAGTACGGTGCCGTCCTGCTTGACCAATACTGATGTAGTGCCCTCGGGGATCGTTATCGGAGGGTCCATCATCCTTCCGTTGGGGTCCACAACATTGCCCTGGTTATCAATGTGGAAGTTCCCTGCCCTGGTGTAGGCCGGAGTTCCGTCGGCAAGAGTAAGCTGAAAAAAACCTTCGCCCTGTATTGCAAGGTCCATAGGCTGGTTGGTGGTTTCGATCGTGCCCTGCATAAAATCCTTGCGGGTAGATGTCACTCTTACGCCGGTCCCATATTCAAGGGAATCGGAGGAAAGGCCGTTGGCCTTTTTTATCGCCTCGGCAAGTTTTGAATCAAAGGTTTTTTCCACATAAAGCAGGCTTTCCTTTTCCGTCCTGCCCTTTTTAAATGCCACGGTCTTTGCATTCGCAAGATTGTTGGAGATGTCTATCATTTCGTCCTGAAATGTGTTGAGCCCGGTTGCCGCGACATAGAGCGGTTGGAACATGATCGTTACCTCCTTTTATCCGTCATTGGGCGGGACGCCCCATTTCAAGGGACCTTGTAAGAGAGGCATCCCTTGTTTGTATGATCTTGGCATCAAAGCCGTACACCCTCTGCAAAAAGATCATCTGCATCATCTCGTCCATGATGTTCACATTTGAAGCCTCGATATAACCCTGCAGGACCCTGGGGTTCTCGTTCACGGAGTAGATCAGAGAGCCGTTCTCCGGGACCTTAAAGACAACATTGTTGACCGACTCCAGTTTGGACGGGTCCTCAAAAACAACTATCTTCATGGTGTCGATCTTTGCCCCGTCGGACATTATGTCGCCGTTCTGCATGATCTCTATTGACGAGCCCGGAACGACGGCGATAGAGCCTCCCTGTCCGAGAACCGGGTTCCTGCCCGAAACCGACTTTAGCACGCCGTTCTCATCCAGAGTAAACCTCCCGTCCCTGGTGTACAGCTCTCCGGAAGCGCCTTCCAGAGCAAAGTACCCTTCCCCGACCACGGCAAGGTCCGTAGGAGAACCGGTACGCAGAAGCGCTCCGTGGGTTTTATCCTGCTGAACGCTTTTTACTTCCGGGACCATTGCCTGAGCTCCCGCAGACTTGTTCTGGGCTTTTTGGAGCATCACGGGAAAAGAATTGACCTGGACCTGGCTCTTTTTAAAGCCCGGCGTCTGCGCATTGACTATATTGTTCATCATTGCCTTGACATTCTGGTCCGTTGTGTCAAGGCCTCTTCTTCCTATTTCGAGTATCCTGTCGGTCATTTACAGTCTCCGTACCTTTCGCTATATATATTTTTATATATTATACACAAGGGTCAAGAAAAAGCAAGAAAGATCTGCCTGAATTATAGCACGGGGGTAAAAGATAGCAAGAAAGATTATTTCCGGCTGTCTTTTCTAATCTTTTTGAACAGTTTTTCTTTTTTAGCGGCCATCCTGTCCAGCTGGTAGACAAAGAACAGGACCTCGGCCACAAGCACATATAGTTCGGGAGGAACAGGCATATCGATCTGCAGCTTGGAAAGCATTGATGCAAGGCCGGCATTTTCGTGCAGCGGGATCTTGTTCTCTTCCGCTATCCTTAATATCTCATCGGCAACCACTCCTTTGCCCGAAGCAACAATAAGAGGGGCCGAATCCTTGTCCATCTCATAGCGGATGGCTATAGCCGTCTTTTTTTTGTTGTCTTCTTCCGCCATTACGCCTCCGTATCTATCCTGAACAGGTGCTCCAGTCCCAGGAGCGGTAAAAGATAGGGCTTGATCATCGCCATCGAAGGGCTGAGCTTTACCATGAGGTTTTGAACATTATAGTCTTTGCTGTTGAGGGCTTTTTTCAGCGTTTTGCTCTCTTCCTCGACCAGCTTTTTGACATCCTCATACTCGGTGTTGAAAATGAACTTAAGGTCCTTGTTCTTTACGGTAAGAGATACCACTATCTTGCCAAGACTCTGCGTTTCAAGCCCTATGACCAGCTGGGTGTTCTTTGGATCTATCGAAGCGCTCCTGCCCTGCTCCTGCTTGATTATTATGTCCACCGTGCTAGGAGGTTTGACAAGGCTGTTGGGCACCTGGTAATAGAGATAGTTCTCCTGGCCTAGATTTTCCTTGGCCGGTTTCTGGCTCAGCAAAGCCTGGGCCATCAGATTATCCAAAAGGCCGTTCATTTTATTGATGGAAGACATTAGAGAGGAAATAAAGGATTCGCCTTCCAGCGTTGAGCCTTGGGACTTGCCCATCGCTTTTTCCTGGAGGCCCTCCAGCAGGGCTTTCATGCTGCGCACATCGCTTAGAAGGTCCTGCCTGTCTATTAGCGGAAGTCCTTCGGTAGTGAACTTATACTTTTTGGGAAGGTCCTCTATCATGTTCATGAACTGGGAGATGAGAGCCGATACATTGGTCAGGACCGAAGATGACAGCAGCGTCGGATTGGCGGCTATCGCCGCCGAAAGGTTTGCAAAGGATTCTTTGGCGGAAAGAAGCTGAGAAGCCATGGAAGGGTTTTCAGAAAACTGATTTGCCAGCGCTCTCAGCGCCCCTTTGGGTGCATCCACGCCCTTAAGGATAAGGACCAGCGCGGCCTCCTGGGTGTTTACCGCCTTGTCGGTGCCGTCAAGCAGTGACAGGGCTCTGCCAAAGTTCTCTCTGGAAAGCTCGATGCCGAATTTAAGCATGAGGGAAGCAAGCTTAACATTTGCCTCCGTGTCGGGCAGCTGCATCGATAAAAGGTGGGCTTTCAGGTCCGATACTGTGAGCTGTCTTGCGACGCTTGTTCTCTGGGCGGTTAGCGGGGCGGGTGCCTGTGTCTGGGCCTGCATCTCGGTCTGGGCAACCGGGGTCTTTGCGGCGGCCTCTTTTGCGGGAGCCGCGTCCCCGGAAGTGTTGGCTTTTACGCCCGAAGGCCAGATCACCGGTTTGCCCGGGTGGATACCTCCTCCAGCAGCAGCAAAATTGTCCGCCATATCCTTTTACCCCAAAAAATGATAACCCCAAATAGATATATTGTCAAACAAGGGGGTTCTAAGTATCTATCGTACTATGAGAGAAGAATCTTGCAGGGAAATACAACAGTGATGCGGAACTATTTGCCTTGTTTCGGCGCGGCTTTTGCCTTGGCATCGGTCTTTGCGGCCTCAGGCGCGGCGGCTCCGGCAGCGGCAGGGGCTCCGGGAGCTGCAGCGGCGCCGGCAGCGCCGGCTTCGGCCGCTGGGACCTCCCCTGCAACAGCAGCAGCTTCAACAGGAGCAGCAACTTCCTCTTCTTTGGCAGGAGCCGAAACAGTGACAACAACATCCTCTCCAAAAGAAGTGATAGAGACGCCTTTTGGAGGGACCACCTGAGAAACATGTATCGAAGCGCCGATCTTGAGAGTAGTAACATCCACCTCTATCTTGTCAGGAATGGCGGTAGGAAGACACTTGACCTCAAGCTGTCTTATTGCCTGAACAAGGATGCCGCCGTCAAGTTTGACACCTTCGGCCTCCCCTGTTAGGACAACAGGCACCTTGGTGCGTATTTCCTTCTCAAGGTCCACTTTTAAGAAGTCTATATGAGTGACTTTGTCAGTAATGGCATCGGACTCAATATCGTGTGCAAGCACCGGAAAGCTGGTCTTTCCGCTCTTCTGTTCAACATTGAGAGTGATAAGGGCGTTCTTTCCGGCGCTCCCCCTCATCACAGCCATAAAACCTTTGCTGTCAACCGACACGGAAACAGGCTCCATTCCCTTGCCGTAGACTACGGCGGGTATAAGGCCGGCCCTTCGCACGGCTGCTGCTTTTTGGTCCCTTGACTTGGCCTCTATCTGGATCTTTTTCATCATATATAGAAATTATATCTTAATTTTTCGGTAAAAACAACTGCGGTTGCCCGTGTGGCATGCAGGTCCGGTCTGGTCTACCTTGAGCAGTATAGCGTCAATATCGCAGTCGTAATATACCTCTTTAACGTCCTGGATATGCCCCGACTGCTCCCCTTTCATCCAGAACTTGTTCCTGCTCCTGCTCCAGTACCAGGCCTTTTTTTCTTTGACCGTGCGCTCAAGCGCTTCCCGGTTCATATAAGCCAGCATCAGCACCTCTCCGGTCTTGTGATCCTGCGCAATGGCCGGGACCAGCCCTTCGTTGTTAAACTTTATTTTGAGGCCCTTAAGCTCATCCTGAGTCATGTCCATCTTATTTCTCCTTATCAAAAGATATCCAGGCCGAGTCTTTTCCGTTGATCCTTTCGATCCTGTCAACAAGGTCCGGGGTAATATTGAACGCGAACCGGTCGCCTGCCGATACCACGCTGCCGTTCATGTGAAAAAAGGCCTTATCGGAACCCCCGTTTATGGAAAGAAGGTCCTTTATCCTTTTAAGGTTCTCAACTTTAACCCTCTCGTCCAGTCTTATGTGCAGGAACCTTGAGGCAGCGGGACTGTCCAGTAGCTCGGCCGACTCGCAGATGAGCTGGGGTTCGTCATCCTTAAAGTCCAGCCTGCCGGACAGGATAACAGGAGTGTCCTCTCCAAGAAGATTGGAATATTTTTCATAGGTCCTGGGAAACACCACCACTCTCATCGCTCCTGTAAGGTCTTCCAGAACCGCCACCAGCATCAGGTCCTTCTTTTTTGTCGTTATTTTTTTTGACCCGACCATTATCCCGCCAAGTCTGACAACAGCGCCTTCCCCTTTCTCAAGCGCCTCGGCTATTGGAATGGCAGCCCTTTTTGTAAGAGCATCTCCTATATGGTGCAGAGGATGGTCCGACAGGTAAAAGCCAAGAACATCCTTTTCCATCCGCAAAAGCTGGGGAGGCGAAAATTCCGGCTCTTCTTCGCAAAGGTTTTCGCTGCCTCCCACAGAAAGTTTAAGATCAAAAAGAGCTGACTGTCTCGATTGCCCTGCCCCTTCTTTCTGCGCCCTCAAGGTCACTGACGAGAGCCCCGACAAAAGAGCCGAGCGCCTCAGCTTAAAGCAGTCCATGGCACCCGCCTTGATCAGGCTCTCCAGGACTTTTTTATTGGCCTGCCTCAGATCGACCCTTCGGCACAGGTCCGAAAGGGACGAGAAAGGGCCTCCCGTCTGCCTTGCCGCAACTATAGACTCTATCGCTCCTATCCCGACATTCTTTATGGCCGCAAGCCCAAAGCGTATTGCCTGTCCTTCCACAGTAAAGTCCTTGGCGCTTTGATTGACATCTGGAGGGAGGACCTTTATCCCCATCCTTCTGCATTCCGAGACATAAAACACTACCTTGTCCGTCACCCCGGTAACCGAGGTGAGCAGGGCCGCCATGAACTCCACCGGATAATTGGCCTTAAGATAAGCGGTCTGGTAAGAAATAACCGCGTAAGAAGTGCTGTGCGACTTGTTAAACCCGTACCCCGCGAATTTTTCGACCAGGGCAAAGAGCTCTTCCGCTTTTTTCTGGGGGGTGCCGAGCTTTACCGCGCCCTCAATGAACTTTTGCCTCTGCTTTGCCATGAGGGCCGTCTTCTTCTTGCCCATGGCCCAGCGCAGGACATCCGCTTCTCCAAGAGTAAAACCCGCCACGGAGGAAGCTATCCTCATCACCTGTTCCTGATAAAGGATCACTCCGTAGGTCTCGCTAAGGACCGGCTCAAGCTCAGGGAGCTCATATTTGACCGGCACTTTGCCGTGCTTTCTCTTGGTAAAATCCTCCACCATCCCGCTTTCGAGCGGTCCCGGACGGTAAAGCGCCAGCAGCGCGATAACCTCCTCAAACTTTTCAGGCCTCAGTTCTTTTATGAGGCGGCGCATGCCGTGGCTCTCAAGCTGAAAGATGCCGATAGTTTCTCCCCTGCACAAAAGGTCGTAGGTGCTGCGGTCATCCAGAGGCAGACCAAGGACATCCAGTTCGATCCCTTTTGTGCTCTTAACGAGTTTGGTGGCATGAGCTATCATGGTCAGGTTGCGCAGCCCCAAAAAGTCCATCTTGAGCAGCCCGATCTTTTCTAGGTCTTCCATGGGATACTGCGTCACCGTCTGAGTCTCATTCATAAGGGAAAGCGGCACATATTCGGTAAGCGGCTTGTTGGAAATGACCACTCCTGCGGCATGTACGCTTGCATGGCGCGTCAGCCCTTCAAGGGTTTTTGCCGTATCAATGAGGTTCTTTACCGAAGGATCTGCCTCGTACATGCCTTTAAGCTCTTTGACCTCTTTCATGGCCTTATCTATCGACGCATCCGGCCCCTGGGGGATCAGCTTGGCTATCCTGTCAACTTCCGCCAGAGGGACTCTCTGCACCCTTCCAACATCCCTTATGGCGGCCCTGGCGGCCATGGTGCCAAAGGTGATTATCTGCGCCACATTGCTCTGGCCGTACTTTTTTGAAACATATTCTATTATCTCCTGCCTTCTTTCAAAGCAGAAATCCACATCTATGTCGGGCATGGTGACACGGTCCGGATTTAGGAACCTTTCAAATATAAGTCCGTACTTAAGAGGTTCTACTTCGGTGATCCCGATAGAATACGACACAATGCTCCCTGCGGCCGAACCTCTGCCGGGACCGACCTCTATCCCCTGCTGTTTGGCATAGTTGGTAAAATCCGATACTATAAGGAAGAAAGGGGCATATCCCACTTTTTCTATAACTCCCAGCTCATACTCAAGCCTGTCAATGGCCTCTTTAGAAGGTTTAGAGCCATACCGTTTTATCAGCCCTTCTTTTGCCAATTGTTTTAGATATGAGAATGAGGTATAGCCCTCCGGCACTTCGTATTCTGGCAGATGCAGCTTGCCGGTCTCTATCTCAAGCCTGCACTTTTCGGCGATCTCTTTTGTGTTGGTCAGCGCCTCCGGGCATTCCTTAAAAAGCTCATGCATTTCCAGCGCCGATTTTAAATAGAACTCTTCCCCTCCGAAGCGCATACGGTCTTCTTCATCAATGAAGCGCCCGGTTTGAATGCATAGCAGCACATCCTGCGCTTTTGCATCCTTTCTTTCCGTGTAGTGGGAGTCGTTCGTGGCGGCCACTTTGATGTCCAGCTTCTTGGATATCTTTAGAAGTTCCCTGTTTATGGTCTTTTGCTCGGGGATACCGTTGTCCATCATTTCCAGATAAAAATCTGCGCCAAGCACTTCCTTAAATTCGGCCGCTTTGCTGCCGGCTTCATCGTACTTCTCTTCCATTATGAGCCTGGGGATAAGACCGGCTATGCAGCCGGAGAGGACCACAAGCCCGTTCGAATGCTTTTTAAGGAGCTCAAGGTCTATCCTAGGCTTTTGGTAGAAACCCTCAAAATTGGACGCGGTGACCAGTTTTATGAGATTTAAATAGCCGTCGGTATTTTTGGCAAGGAGTGTAATGTGGAAAGGGGACCTGTCCTCTTTTGTGGACTTGTCGAACCTGGTGCGGGGAGCCAGATAGGCTTCGCAACCGATCACGGGATGGATGCCTTCTTTTTTTGCCGCCATAAAGAACTTTACCGCGGCGTACATGTTGCCGTGGTCCGTTATGGCAACAGCATCCATCCCTAACCGTTTTACCGCCCTTACTATATCCTCGACCCGGCTCGCCCCGTCAAGAAGACTGAATTCGCTGTGAACATGGAGATGAGCAAAATCCTTTGGACTGAAAGACATTTATTTTGCCGCTCCGATCCTGAACATCTTTGTCCCGCAGGTCGGGCAGGCGCCCGAAGTGGCGGGTTTGCCGTTCTTAAGTTTCACTTCCTTGCAATCCTTCATCTCTTTCTTGCACTTGCATTTTACGCAGTACGCTTCCATCACATCACCCCCTTTGCTCTGATATTTTAGCACACTATCCAAAGAACCAATGATACTATAGAGCTGAAGTTGGGGCAAGGGCTTACGGCTGAAGGCAGCCAAGGGTGTAGGGTCAAGGGTATAGTAGACGGTTTTCCGGCTTGACCCTTGCCCCTTGACCCTAATCAAGCACTGCTATCTTTCCTCTCCCCAATACCTTGGCACCTGCAACTATTCTGAACGGGTATATCCCGTTCCCTACTGTACTCCCAAAGTCATCCTTGCCGTCCCACTCAACCTCATTGTACCCTGCTTTCCCTCCCATACTCCCGGTTGAGTAGCTCCTCTTCCACACCAAGGCTCCTCTTACATCAAAGACATACACCAATATATTGCTGTCCACTGTAAGGTTGTATGTTATCTTTGTTGTCCCTGTCGTTGTATTGAATGGATTCGGGTAATTAAGAGGTGCCCCTATTATCTCTGCCTCAGACCCTGCTCTTACCTCAAGGTCGGTTGCCTCATAGGTTGCCCAGTTCCCCAGATAGTCCGATACCTCTATCTTAAGGTCATACTTGCCAGGTACCAGTTCGTTCTTAACTTTGAATGTGAATATGCCTGTGGTTGAATTATATGAATCAGTAGAAGCATCAAATAAGGCATATGTATACAGTGTTGAGCCAAGGGTTATCTTAAGATTATCTATATACACTCCTCCAACAGTTCCTGAGCCTGATAGTTTTGCTTTAAGTATGGGAATAGAATTAATGGCATCTCCTGACACCACTCCTGCCTCGTTTATTTTGACATCTGAGATAACGGGTTTAGTGGTGTTCAGATCGTATATAAGGACGCGGTTGTTAGATGCGTCACCTATAAACAGTTTTGCCCCGTCCACAAAAATGTTAAACGGGCCGGACAAGGTTTTTGAGGAAATGCCGCCGTTATTTGCCGTATTGGATGTCATGTCCGGCTGCCCGATCACTAGATCCGCCGCAGCATAATTTGTTGCCGGGATCGTGTTGTAAACCAGTGCCCTGTTGTTCCCGGAATCAGCTATGAATAATCTTGCGCCATCCGTAAAAATACTATACGGATGAGACATGCTTTTTGCGGAAATACCTCCATTATTTTCCGTGTTGGATGTCATGTCCGGCTGCCCGATCACTAGATCCGCCGCGGCATAATTTGTTGCCGGGATCGTGTTATAGATCAGCACTCTGTGATTTCGATCATCGGTCACAAATAATTTTGTGCCGTCTGTATATACACATGTGGGATTATACATACTTTTCTCCGAGATACCGCCGTAATTTTCCTCATTGGTTGTCATGTTTGGCTGTCCCAGCACAACATCTGCGGCAGCGTGATCTGTTGTAGGGATCGTGTTGTAAATAAGCACCCTGTTATTTAAATAATCGGCCACAAATAGTTTTGTGCCGTCGCTGCAAACACTGTATGGATAATATAAACCGGTCGCCGAAACACTGCCGCCGTCATTTGCGGCATTTGAGCCCATGGAAGATTGTCCTATAACTACATCTGCCGCGGCATGGGTTGTTGCAGGAATAGTATTGTAGATCAATATCCTGTGGTTGTTATTATCTGCTACAAAAAATTTAGAGCCGGTATTGTAGACACTTACCGGAATTGCTAAGCTGTTCGAGGAGACACCTCCGTTATTTGCTGTATTGGATGTCATGTCCGGCTGCCCAAGCGCCGCATCAGCCACCTGGTTGTCGGTTAAAGGTATTGAGTTGAAGATCAAAACCCTGTTATTGCGGCAATCGGCGACAAATAGTTTTGAGTCGATAACCCGTAAGCCCATGGGCTGGTAAAAACTCCCCGACATAACAACATCCGACTGGTTTATCTGATTATGCGTAAAATCCGGTTGGCCGATGACGAGGTCGGCAGGAGCATTGTTTAATGAGGGGATACTGTCATAGACCAGGACACGGTTGTTGTATTCATCCGCAACAAATAGTCTTGAGCCGGCAGCGTATACATCTCGAGGTAAATACAAGGTGCTGGGCCCCGCAGACCCTCCTTGGTTTATTGAATTTGATATCATGTCAGGCTGCCCTATCACTGTGTCAGCAGATGCGTTATCGCCTGTCGGCACCGAGTTGTAAACTAGGACACGGCTGTTGTTTTGATCCACAACAAATAATTTTGTGCCGTCAGAATAGATGCCCCTTGGATAATACAAGGTATTATCCCCAACACCACCTCCCTGATTTATTGAATTTGATGTCATATCAGGCTGCCCTATCACTGTATCAGCAGATGCGTTATTGCTTGTCGGTATAGTGTCATATATTAGTACACGATTGTTGTATTGATCTGCCAGGAATAGTCTTATGCCGTCAGAATAGATGCCCCTTGGATAATACAAAGTGTCACCCCCTGCGCCCCCTCCCTGATTTGCCGAATTAGATATCATATCAGGCTGCCCTACAACTACATCCGCCAATGCATTATTGCCTGTCGGTATAGTGCTGTAGATAAGGACGCGATTATTGTCCCGGTCCGCAACAAATAATTTCCCTCCGGAAACAAATATCCACCAGGGGTTATTCAGCGTCGCGGCGCCTGCGCTTCCTCCTTGGTTCACTGAATTAGACATCATATCAGGCTGCCCGATAACCACGTCCGCAGATGCATTATTGCTTGTCGGTATGGTGTTGTAGATAAGAACACGGTTATTATAAGTATCCGCAATGAATAATCTTGTTCCGTCAGAAAACACACCCCGAGGATAATACAAAGTATTAGCCCTCGTATTTCCCCCCTGATTTCTTGAACTAGATATCATATCAGGCTGTCCGATAACTATGTCCGCAGATACATCACTGACTGTCGGTATAGCGTTATAGATAAGAACGCGGCTGTTCCCGCTGTCAGCCACAAACAATCTAGTCCCGTCAGAAGATACCGCATCCGGATATAATAATGTTTTTCCATACCCTACCTGGTTTATCCAGTTCGAGTTCATGTCCGGCTGGCCGATGACGACATCGGCCGCGGAATTTGCGATCGAATCTATTGCGTGAGGCCTTATCCCCGGCATCATCACAAGGGCAATGGAGAAGGCGGCAATGGTGGGGGCAAGGTAGAAGCCAAGCCAAAGACGCTTGGATTTTAGTTTAATTGTCGTTTTAGATAGGTTTCTAAGCATATTTTGTTTGGGTCAAGGGTTTAGGGTCAAGGGTATAGTAGACGGGTTTCCGGCTTGACCCTTGCCCCTTGACCCTAGTCCAGCACCGCTATCTTTCCTCTCCCCAATACCTTGGCGCCTGCAACTATCCTAAACGGGAATATCCCGTTCCCTACTGTGCTTCCAAAGTCATCCTTGCCATCCCACTCAACCTCGTTATACCCGGCTTTGCCTCCCATACTGCCTGACTGGCAGCTTCTTTTCCAAACAAGGGCTCCTCTAACATCAAAAAGATAGATCATGATATTGGTGTCAACCGTAAGTGTGTAAGTTATCTTTGTAGCTCCCGTTGCCGTGCTGAACGGGTTTGGATGATTAAGAGGGACCCCCTCCATACGAACTTCTCCGGACCGGTCTTTTACCGTAAGCGCTGCTGCTTCAAAGGTCCCCCAGTTGCCAAGATAGTCCGACACCTCTATCCTAAAATCGCACACACCTGTCGGAAGTATGCTTTTACTCTTGAATATAAATATCCCGGTAGTTGGATTGTAAGAATCCGTCGTAGCATCGAATGAAGCATAAGTATAAAGGGACGGGCCCAGTATGATCTTGAGATTATCAATAAAGACTCCTCCCACCGCCCCTTCGGCAGAAAGTTTTGCCTTTATGACCGGAGAAGGCGTTATGATATCGCCCGAAACAACCCCGGCATCGTTCATTTTGACCTCCGAAATAACCGGCCTGCCGGATGACAATTCATAGATAAGGACCCGGCTGTTAGATTCATCTGCCACGCACAGCCTGGAAAGATCGCTCCAGATCCCGGACGGGTTCTTC
>JBAZKV010000029.1 GCA_041650635.1 Candidatus Margulisiibacteriota bacterium
TCTATTATTACAACCATGAACGGATACATACAGCCCTAAGATGCCCGCCGGAAACATTCGCTAAGAGGTATCAGTTAACTAACAGGACAAGGGAGTTACAACTTGTTTAAAAAAGGGGTACTTGACAGAATATTATCAAGATGGAAGGCAGCAGGCGAGCCATCAGTCGAATCGTTTGCCCCTTATTTTAGATTTGTGTTGTCTGTCGATCTTTTCTTTTATTTGGCAATCGCATCAGGCCTCATTTCTGGATCTCGCCCTAGTAATATAACGGATATTTCATACCTTTATTATCTTCCTTTTTGCATGGTATTTACATCAAGCGATAATCTGCATCTAAAGACAGTTCCATTGTTCTTAAATTCTCATCAAATCTTTATCAAAGGTGCCGATTTAAAGGCGGACCTCGCAAAGATAGATGATTATTATTCAAACTTTCCTGATGATATTAAAAATCAAGGTGTTTACAAATTCGCCAGCAATCCCCCGGAAGATACGGCTTTTCTTGTGACAAGATTGTGGGATAGATATCTTCCAAAGTGGAGGGAAATTAATTCTAAGAAATCAGAGGATTTGAACAAAGAAGATAATGAAGCCCTAATAAATAGAATTAATTCCATGGTTGCCAAGGCGAAGCAATCGGATGCTTCAGCAACAAAGAATAGTTTAGATAATATGGGAAGTTTGGTTATCACAAGAACAGCTTATTGCAAAAAAGGCAAATGGAATCGCTTCCCTCCAGAAGTTAAAGGCTCTTTTTGAACTCTTCTTCTATGACATATTTTTTGGCAGCCTTCGCGGAGGGGTTTGGGGAGGAGCGAAGGCTGCCCCCACCCTATCAAAGCCTACCGATATCCCTCTTCTTGCAACCATGGATCGTGTTCGGTATTATAAGGGAGATGGTGCGGGGGCGTCCCGCACGAGCTATTTTTCTCCGCTTTGCGGAGAAAAATGGAGCATTTGAACGCTTCGCTTTTGAACATTAGAACAGTTGAAACGCACGCTCTCAAATGCGGTCAAATGTTCCAATGCGCAAAATTTAGAGCCCAAGAGGCCCCAGAATCCTTCCGGCATATGATCCATAATTTGCGGAACCTGAAGCAGCATAGAATAAATAACTGACAAGAGCTTTGGTCTGCCCAAGACCCCAGACACTCCTTATTTCAGGCGGTATATTGCACACCAATCTTGACATTGTGCTGCTTATAAAAGCCGGCGTGGCCATTGATGGCTTCCATACATTGTTATAAGGCACATAGATCCCAGCCTCTTCCAGTTTATGCCTAAAATCATGATAAGGATCACCGGAATACTTGTTCTCTATTACTTTTTGTCTGATAAGGTCTCTTACCTCGGCAATAGTATCTTTAACTACATCAATTGACGCTATATCCTCACCCTCATCGCCAAGCCTCAGAAATTGCGCCTCGACTACAGGCAGCATTTTTATCAAAGTTCCGTATCTAACAGTTCTCCTTTGGGTAAATTCAAATATACCCGGGAACTTAAAATACCTCAGCCTGCCCGGCCGACACAGGGCAGGATCAATCGCGGCAGAATTGTTCGTGGTAAAGAAAACAAAAGTATTAGCCAATGGTTCGGCAGAACCATCGAGCATCTTTTCCACAAGAGATGTCATCTTTGTTGCTTCGGTATCTCCTTGTTCATACAATGTCTGCGTTGTCTGAGTTGAAGTGCTTCCGCTCGAGGCCGAATATGTCTTAACTAGGGTACTCCTGTATTTAAACCCCATATAGACCTCGGGGTTTTCCCATAGTACAATCGAGCGCATCCCTGTTGCGCAAGCGTATTCTTCGGCTTCTCTAAAAAGAACCTCTACCTTTTCCAGCGGCGTACCGCCAAAAAATGCTTCCGTCAGGTAAAAAAGATTGGCCCGTGATCCGGGATCATTGACACGGGAAGCCAGATTATAGACAAATTCTGTTTTTCCTGTGCCGCAGCCGCCGCCAAGAAGCACACCTCTGAAATCAAGACGGTGGACTGGCCGACTGCCAGATATTAAATCGCGCAGCCCATTGTGCAGAGACTCGATACTTGGATCAAAGAAAGCATAGCGGCCGGGCAGGATACTCCTCGTGCTTAGTCTTCTACTGATGCTCATATTGTTAAGATCAATATTCGGCATAGTCTTCGGGACTCCTTGTTGCTTATGCAGTAATGATCCGTTTAACTATCGAACAGCATTCAAAAGGATTTCAACCAAAAACACTTAATAAGGGTCGGGAAGCAAAGAGAACATGACCGTTTCAGTATTATCTTTAGGACATGTTAATA
Organism: Candidatus Margulisiibacteriota bacterium; assembly: GCA_041650635.1. Lineage (NCBI taxonomy): Bacteria > Bacillati > Candidatus Margulisiibacteriota > Candidatus Margulisiibacteriota bacterium. The sequence goes on from JBAZKV010000029.1 coordinate 2,296, forward strand.
TTAGGTCATGACACTTTTGCCACTTGCGGCTTCTTTTATACTGATAGCCCTGGCAGAACTCGGGGACAAAACTCAGCTGCTAACCCTGGGATTTGCCTCCAGATACCCTCTCCGGACCGTGCTCTGGGCCGTTTCGTGCGCAACCGCCCTTCTTATGGCGCTGGCGGTCATCTTTGGAGGAGTGATCAACCATTATGTCCCACAGGACATGATACAACTGCTGGCCGGAGCGGTTTTTGTCGGCTTTGGTCTTTGGACTATCTTTGGACAGGAAGAAGAGGAAGAAGGCTCAAACAGGAAAGCCTGGCGCAATCCTTTCTGGATAGTATTTACAGCCTTCCTTCTGGCAGAACTGGGGGACAAAACCCAGCTGGCCGCCCTGGCCCTTTCAGCCAAGTACGGGACCCCGTTTCTTGTCTGGCTGGGAGCAACCTCCGGAATGATATTGATAAATCTGATAGCGGCTCTGGCGGGAAAAGGCCTTCAAAAGCTTGTTCCCGAAAAAAAGATAAAATTCTGGTCCGGCGCTCTGTTCATTGTGTTTGGGGTGTTAACCCTGGCAGGTTTGCTGCACTAGCCAAAAGACACGGGCTAAAGCAGCTTTTGGAGCTCTCTTGAAGTCAGCCTTTCCCACTCTCCGGGGCGAAGTCTTCTAAGTTCCAGACGCTTGATCCTTATCCTTTTGAGCCTTATCACCACCCTGCCCTTTTCCTTGAACATCCTTCTTATCTGCCTTTTTTTGCCCTCGCTCAGAACGACAAGGAACTTCTTATCCGAAAGCGGCCTTATCCTGCACGGCCTGGTCATTTCCCCGTCAAGGAGAACGCCTCCTTCGAGTTCCCTGAGCTGCTTTCTGGAAAGAGGAGCATCTACTATCACCTCATACTCCTTTTCGCATTCATACCTGGGGTGCGTAAGCCTGTTGGCAAGTTCCCCGTCGTTGGTAAGGATGACAAGGCCTTCCGAGTCTTTGTCCAATCTGCCCACCGGATAGACCCGCTCCTTTACTTTTACCAGATCAAAGATGGAGCTGCCCTGCTCATCCGAGCACGAGCAGATATAGCCGCGGGGCTTGTTAAGCATAATATAGGTGTTCGTTCTGGACGGCCTAACTGCAGCGCCTTTTACCTTGACAACATCTTTTCCGCTGTCTATGGTCTGGCCGATAGAGGCGGTTTTGCCGTTAACAAGGACCTGCCCGCCGCGGATCATTTTTTCCGCGGCCCTGCGGGAGGAGACCCCGCACTGGGAAAGATATTTTTGCAGTCGCATTTGAGGCATAAGTGTATTTTACTCTATTCGTGACAGAAAGAGGAGGACAGATCCTCAGCAACCGAATATAGCGCTTCGTAAAATGATCCGAACAGGGGCTGAGGGAACCTCGACAGATCGGCAGTATCCAGGCCTCTTGGGACAGAAACGACATAATACGGGTTCATCAGGCTGGGATTTGAAAAGGATACAGAAGGTTCAAACATGCCCGGCAGGTAGCCGAACATTGACCTGTACTCCTCATCGCTTTTTTGCCCGTTAAGCCACGGCTCTATCATCCTTACAAAAGCAAGGGAGGTATCCCCTTTAAAATACCCCCACAAAAAATGGGGAAGCAGCGGCACAGCATAGAACCTTGAACGCGGGTTGTGCCTTTCGGCCAGATAATCGGCCATGTAATCATAAATGCCCCTTGCCAGGTCCAGATAGAGCTGAGGGGCCAAGTGATCCGGCTCCAGAGCTCTAATATCCTCTGACGAATCAAGGTCCACTATCTTTGCGGCCGTTTCACTTTCCACGGCAAAGTTGCCGTGGTGGGGGTATGTGTGCTTTCTTCCTGCTGTATGCATCTGCCGCAGCAGCCCTCCGCTGTGAACTGCAAGAGCCATAACATCCTGCGTGATACCACAGGTTGAAACCTTTGCTTCAAGGTAAGGCCCCAGGCGCACATCCATGTCCCTGGTCATTCCATAGACCGCAAATCCCGCCATGTCCCCTCTGAAAAGCGGCTGTTCGTAGATGCCAAAACCCAGCAAACTGTCCGTCATTCCCGTTCCCAGATGTGCGGCTGTATCCATCTCTATCTTAAGTCTGTCAAGTCTCATGGATCCGTACGGGGACAGTTCATCAAAGGTCTCGGCCCACCCTCCTATCGTATGCGGAGCGACCGCTCCAAGGTGCAGCTCTGCCCTTCCCCTGCCGCGGAGATATGTCTCCATGCCCCCCGTTTCGTCCAGCCGCGGGAACACCCCTTTAAGCCTGAGCGAAGAGAACTGCTCTCCCAGAGGAGTGTTCTTCACAGAAATGACGGCAGTCCTTTCGTCCGTCCTTGGGGAGTCTGCTGCGGCCGCACGCGTTACGGCAAAAGCGAACTGCTTCCTGGACATGCCCAAATTGTTGAGAAAAAAATCAAGATCATAAACCCTGCATTGAGAGATACCTTTAAACTGGGCATAGACCGCCAGCTCCGGAACTATTCCGGCAGCAAGCCGGCATGCTGTTCTGTTTATATTGCTCACGCATATATGTCGATAATTGAGAGGCGGTATTTCACGGCCTAGGAGCTACGGATGCATCAGAAAGGGGCGGGGGGCGGTGCATCTGCCGCGGTAGAAGGAGGTACTGACACAGCTATTGTACTGCGCCAGGTCATAAAGTCCGCTGAATTGGCCAGGTAATCGCCGCTGCCGGTAAGGAAGAAAACGATATAAGAGCCAAAAGCCCCCTGCCCTATTACCGCGTAAGCGACCGAGCCGCCCGGGCCTTCTGCCCGGTACTCTCTTCTCCAGGTCCAGCCTCTTGCGTCATTGTCGGCAGAATCCGCAAGCGTCCAGGAAGCAAAAGGGACCGCTGAGAGGCTTACCAGAGAGTTCTGCATAGAATCCACTGACGGGAATTGCCCGCCAAGGACAAGTATGTTCATCGTATTAAAGTTCCCGATAGCGTCCGAAGGAAAGGCGCCGGCATGATCGCTCTTTATTACGGAAAGATAAGACGGGACCTCCATGGATATTTCGGGGGAACTGACCAGGGTCGTGGAGGCAAAAGAAGCCCCTGCAAAGACAGCAAGCAAAGCGGCAGCAAAAAAAGCGAGTGCGGTTCTTTTCATAATAAGCCTCTTGACCAGCATTCTATCACGCTCAAAAGGGAACCGCCATCAGAAACCAATTAAAATGGATTGCGTGTCGTCATCTTACCGTTTGGGAGGACAAATACCGGCTTGCCGTTCTTGGCATATACATTGGGGACACCAAGTTTTCTGTTCTTTTCCTGGGCTTTTGCCACTGCTTTATTAGCGATTTGCAACATCTCAAAAACAAACTCTCTTAATCTGTTTGTCATCTTGTTTCCTTTTTGAACGATCTAAAAAGCAGACTGTCAACAACCTCAAAACCGGCTTTTTCTCCGCTGGCCACCAGCACCGGCCTTTCCATACCATTATAGAACATTGTCCATTCATCGGCAACATTTTTATATAGCTTCCAGAAGTTGAGCTTGCTTCTGTCAAACCTCCTCAACACATCCTGTTTGGGCACATCATGCCCTCCAGCATCAACTCTTGCCTGTATCCTTCGGAGCGCTATTTCAGCATTATCAACAAACACATAGATTATGGATATTCTAAATCCTTGTTTTTTGACATTTCTGATGGTCTTTAGCAGATATCTGCCGGCCAAAGTAGATTCAACAGCAATTGATTCGCGGGCTTTTATCGCATTGCTTAACCTAACTATGAATCTTTTTCCGGCTTTTATTCTGTTTTCCAAAAGGTTTTTCTTATTTTTTGAAATACTAAGTGCGATCTCATCGGCATTAAGAAAGTTGATCTTGTATTTTTTCAGGAATTCTTTTGCCAGAGTGGTCTTGCCGGTGCCGTTTGCGCCTGCTATTATTACTAGTCTTTTCATTTTATTCTGGATTATAACACCGAGCTTTAAGACTGTCGACTGACGGCAATGCTGTAAAAATCCGGTCTTATCCGGGTTGGTGCGGCCTTACACCAGATCGGTGTCCCCTATCAGAGTGTGGTAAAAATCGACATATTTATCCTTGTCCTTGCTGTTGCGCAGGGCAATAGCTGCCCTTGGGTGCTGATTCAGAACGCCGGTTATCATATAAGGGATAATGTACCCCCATTCCATTTTTTCCCGCAGGGGAAGGAATTCTTTCTCGATTATTTCAAGAATAGGATCGAGTTTGAACTTTGGGTTCTTGAGAAAAGTTAGCAGAAGTTCCAGGGTGCAGTTTCCAGGCCCCCTGCCGATGCCGAATATCGAGGCATCAAGCCAGTTGGCGCCTTTGCGTATGGCTTCTATGGTGTTCGCGAACGCAAGCTGTCTGTTGTTATGCGTATGGATACCCACTTCTATTCCTTTGGGCTGAAGGTATTTTTTGTAAAGCTTAACAAGAAAATGTATCTGCTCCGAATAAAGGGCTCCGTAGCTGTCCACCACATAGACCGCCTTGGCACGGCACTGCGCCAGCTGCTCAAGGGCTTCTTCTAGGTCCGGCTGCAGGGCCGTGGAAATAGCCATGACATTTATCGTAGTTTCATAGCCCTTGTCGGTAAAATGTTTGACATATTCAATTGCCTTGTCTACATCCTTCACATAACAGGCCACCCTCATCAGGTCCACAACACTGTCTTTTTTTGCAGGTATCTGGTCAAGTTCTACACGTCCGATATCAACCATTGTGGCTATCTTAGCGCCATTCTTTACCCCGTCGACCATTTGTTTTAGGAAGGTCTCGTCGCAGAACTTGCTGGGCCCGAATTTTTCGCAAGAATACATCTTTTTGCTAAGCCGGTATCCGAGCTCAACATAGTCCACTCCGGCCAACGACGCGGCCTTATAAACCGCCTTAACAAGCTTGTCCTCGAACTTGTGCTCGTTTATCAATCCGCCGTCGCGGATAGTGCAGTCAACCACTTTGATCTCAGGTCTGTACATATTTTTAATTATAACCCAATCCAGGCAACAGATGCTTAATTGATAAAATCCGCCAATTTAACATCGGGGTGATGATATCTTTTGCGCTTTACGGTGGACTTGCCGCACTGAACAGCTTCTGCGGGGCACCACTGCAGGCACGCCAGGCAGTGCTGGCAGTTGTGAAGCCAGACCGGTTTATTGTTCTCCATCCTTATATTGGACACAGGACAGACCTTAGCACAGATCCCGCAGCCGTCGCATTTTTGGTCGGCATAGTACTGCGAGTCCGCCTTTGAGACCGTCTTGATGCCGAAGTTATAAAGCAGGCCCGAAAAAAGAGCGTTAACAAGAAGCGGGTTCTTATCAATGGGGCCGCTTTTTTTCAGTTTTATGAGCTCAACTATCCCTTTGACTTTTTCTTTCTCTTTTTTAAAATAAGCTTCCTGGGTTTTTTTTGGTTTTGCTCCATACATCGGGGTGTAATTGCCAGGCATGCGTATTGCGGCCCCCAGGTCCAGTTTTGTCCCCTGTCCCTTTAACTGGTCCGCAGCCTGCTGCAGCGTGTAGGCAGGAAAACCTCCATAGGTCGCTGCGGCAAAAATGTATTTGCCGGTAATGTTTTGGAATTTTTTCAGGAATTCCACGACTATGAGGGGAAGGCCCCACATATACACGGGAAACACTATGCCGATAGCATCGGCGGACATATCAAGCTCATACTTCATTACTTTGTGGATGGGCACAACATGGGCCTCGTCAAGCCCCTTTGCAATATCCCTTGCCACAGATAAAGAATTTCCGGTAGAACTGAAGTAATAGATGTTGGTCTTCATTGTTTCTCCTTTTTTTGTGCGGTCACAGATAATATCCCGTTCCTATTATCCAGTTGAACGGCTTGAACAAAATGGTGAAGGCTCTTTTTTTTGAGGGCGCCATCTGCCCCGGCTTTGGAAAATAGTAATCAGTATAACCGCCGCCGCTTTTAAGCCCCTGTTTTATCAGTTCCCTGATATAGTAGATCCCGTTTATGTTATAGTCTATCCTCATTTTCCCTTCCATGTTCCTGCGGTCAAGATGAACTATGTTAAGCCCATCAACGGTATCTGCCCAAAAATACCCGCTTTTATCGCTTCCGTACCGGATGCCGCGCAGCCTGTCGGCCCCCAGTTTTTTTGCCTGCTCCAGGCCAAGCCCCTGCTTTTGATACTGTTCATAGATTTGCTGAAGCATCGCCGCGGCCTTAAGGGTTTCTTCCTTTATCACCCTGTCCTGCCCGGCATTGCGCAGCGAATAAAAATAGAGCCCAAGCAGCATAAGCAAAAGCGCCGCAAAAAAAGGAAGAGCTTTCTTCATATTAAGTTGCCTCCGGAAATATTATAACAGGACAGGAGAATATGTATACATAAGAATATTCGACCCTGGCTCGACTCGGTCACTTCGTTGCTTTTCAATATTCTGTTATATCTATGCAGGCACTTGTCCTGAGCCCTTCGACAAGCTCAGGGCATGCGGGGGAGCGGCTTGTCCCGAGCGGAGTCGAGGGAAAGCGACCGAGTCGAAGGACTGGGGGACCTGGATTTGAACCAGGATACACAGCTTCAGAGACTGTAGTCCTACCGTTAGACGATCCCCCAACAAGCTAAATTTCCAATGTCCAATTGCCAATTTCCAATTTGCAGACCCTTTTCATTGGTCATTGGATATTGGAAATTGGTCATTTTCCTGCTACTGCGGCGGCAGCCACCATTGCGGAGAAAATATCAAGATCCAAATTCCAAATACCAAAATAAAAGCCGCGACAAGGATGAATACCCAAAGACTTCCTTCTACCTTCTTCCCTTTTCCCTTGTATATCCATGCGAACAATAGAGAAAGGATGCCAAGGAGTATGAGGGCCCAGCCCTTGAATACCGGCCTCTGGCTCATAAATGTTATCAGTTTTATTCCAAATTCTACCATTTCTTCCCTTTCCTCTCCCATTGGACATTGGTCATTGGAAATTGGACATTTCCCTATATGTTATAATACCTCTAATTATGGAAATTTTCAAATCCGATTTTCTTGTGGTCGGAGGGGGAATTTCCGGACTGCGCGCCGCGCTTACCGCCGCAAATCACGGACATGTAATACTGCTCACCAAGGGAAAGACCGAAGAAACAGCCACAGAAAAAGCGCAGGGCGGCATCGCCGCTGTTCTTGACAAAAAGAACGACTCCACCGTTTTTCACTACGAGGATACCATCAACGCCGGGGCCGGCCTCTGCGATCCCGAAGCAGTGAGATTTCTTGTTGAGGAAGGAAGCGAAAGGGTAAAAGAGCTCATCGAGATGGGGGCCAATTTTGACAGGACCGCCGCTGGGTTTGAACTAAATATAGAGGGCGCCCACAGAAAAAGAAGGATACTCCATGCCGGGGACTTTACCGGGCAGGAAATAGCCCGCACCCTTGCGGCAAAGGTGATCAGGCATCCCAACATAGAGATAAAGAATTTTGTTTTCGGAAAAGACCTGATAATGGAAGGCGGCAGGTGCGCCGGCATAACCGCCTATGACGAAAAAGCAAAAAAGCAGGCGGCCTTTTTGTCGGCGGCAACCATCCTGTCCACGGGAGGCGTCTGCCAGGTTTATCTTTATACTACAAACCCGGAGTTCGCCACCGGGGATGGTATAGCAATGGCATATCGCGCCGGGGCCAAAGTTACCGACATGGAATTTGTGCAGTTCCACCCCACCGCTCTGGTGCAGTTCAAGGGCCTGGGGGAAGAAGTGGCGTTCCCTCAATTCCTTATTTCCGAAGCCGTTAGGGGCGAAGGCGCGGTCCTTCTTAACAAACACGGCAAGAGGTTCATGGACAGATACCACAAAAAGGCCGAGCTGGCGCCGAGGGATATCGTTTCGCGCGCCATCTTTGAAGAAATGAAGAACACCGAAAGCGACCATGTACACCTGAACCTGTCAGGAATAGAGCCCGAAAAAGTCAGGAAAAGGTTCCCTACTATATATAGGACCTGCAAAGAGGCCGGGCTCGACCTTACCTGCGACAACATTCCGGTGGCTCCTGCTGCGCATTATTTTATGGGCGGGATAAAGACCGACCTTAACGCAGCAACCAATATTCCCGGGCTATGGGCAGCCGGAGAAGTCGCCTCTACCGGTGTTCACGGAGCCAACCGTCTTGCCAGCAACTCTCTGCTTGAGGGGGTCGTGTTCGGCTGCCGCGCCGCAGTTGATGCCGCTAAATTTGTTAAGACCGGACCAGGTTTATCTAGAGACCTTACCCCGAGCGATCCCGAGCGAGTTACAGCGAGTCGAGGGAGAGTCGAGGGGCACAAACACTTCATAAAAAAACTGATGTGGGACCAGGTGGGAATAATAAGGAGCGTAAAAGGACTGGAAAAAGCTAAAAAAGAGCTTGAGGTGCTGATAAGAACGCTGGGAAACAGCGCCTCCTCGATGGATGAAAGCGAACTGCACAACATGGCGCTTGTTGGAAGTCTTATCACACGGGCAGCCTTAGAAAGAAAAGAATCGCGCGGGGCCCATTTTAGGACCGACTATCCATCCAAAGACGACAACTGCTGGTCAAGGCACATCACCTTTTAAATTTGGTCCAGGCAAAGCCTCCCGCGCCCAAAAGCCCCAGCACAGCTATCCCCATTAGAGCATAAGCCCCTCTGCGGGGGACGGAGGAGGTCCTGAGTATCACTATTTTGCTCTTTCCAAGCACGCTGCCTGTGCTCTTTTCCACCACTCTCAGAAGATAGACATCGTTTGGAAGTGCTCTTCCCCCCATATCCCTGCCGTCCCAGACAATCTCGTTGTAACCGGCAGTGCCGCCTGAGCCTCCGGCAGGGTACTCCTGCTTCCAGATAAGTCTTCCGCTGGTATCAAAGAGGTAGAGCACCATATCCGCGTCCGTATGCAGATTGTAAGCTATCCTTACAGGCCCCGAAGCTGTGTCCGCGGGATTTGGATATGCCAGGACCGGACCGGATATCCCGGGAGTGCTCTTGACATTGACGGGATCCCTTTCCTCATAAAAGATCGTGCCTTTGCCGTCGTAGACCCTGAATTCCATCTTGTGGCCGCCTTCCAATATGGCGGTTTTGGGAGTATAGAAAAAGCTTACCGAACGGCCCGATCCTTCGGTATAATCATAGGCCCCCCTGTCACCGTCTGAAACGGCGGTCCCGTCTATGTCTATCCTGAAGGTAGAAAGGATAATGTCCTCGTCCGATTCCGCCCTTATCTCAAGTTTTGGCCTGCTGTGTATTATGTCGCCGTTGATAAGCGTGTTCCTGTCCGCCTTGACCAGGGCAAAAGAAGCAGTTGGAGCCGTGGCGCCTTCGGCAAGCCTTATACTGGAAGTTTCTGTGAGGTCCTTGTTACGGGCCTTTATCCAGAAAGTGTGGTTAGTGAGCGGCTGAAGCCCGGTACTGGTCCAGCTAAGGTCTGTTATCCAGCCGGAATTAGTGCCTGCCGTAATATTCTGACAGAAATACTCTGTCCCCGCGGGATTGGAATTGGCCAGCCAGATAACCCTCATAACGCTGCTTGTAATATCGGATATCGCCTCAAAGGTCGGCGCATTTGCCAGTGTATACTTGGGGTCGGCAACCGTGTAATCGCTAAATCCTCCCGTATCAAGGGCTCTTACCCTGAACCAGTATCTTGTGTTAGGCAAAAGGCCGCCGGTCCCCTCCCCGGTATAGTATCTGGCGCTTTTATCGGCAGAGCCTATTTCGGTATAGGTGGCGCCGTCGAGGCTCTTTTCTATATAGAAACCTGACAGGGTTGATTTGCTGTAGGTCCAGTTGACCCTTGCAGATGTCGCGGTCAAATTGGACAGGTAGCAGCTGGTCGGAGCGTACATATTAAGTGAGACGAATGTGCCTATGCTTGACGGCTCCCCTTCCGATGTTCCGGCAAGGCCTTTTATCCTCCAGTAGTACCTGGTGGTCGGTTCAAGCCCTGCTATAACAGCCGAGGTTTCGGTGGTTACAGAGCTTCCCTCATTAGTTCCGAGCCAATCCCTGCCCCAGGTTATGAGGTACCCGGTTGCCCCGTCGGCGGCTTCCCAGGTCACGCTCTCTGATGTCCCGGTCATTCCGGCAGCGGTAAGCCCGCTTACCTTGGCAGGAGGCGTCCAGACCTCCGAAGACGGGCTGAGCGCCGTGACCAGGCCGTCCGCATTCCTTGACTTTACCTTGACGGGATACAGAGTAACTCCCGGAGCCCTCTTGTAGGCCCATCCCGTCCTTGCGCTTGACCAGTATTCTGAGGTTGATACGGTACCGTCGCTCTGTAACCAGTTGATGCCATCATCTATGGTCACGGCATATTCGGTACCTTCGGGATTGCTGCCCGATTCTACCGTAACAACAATGTAGTTGGAATAAGCAAAGCTCCAGCCTCCCCACACCTGCGGCGCAGGAGGGACCTCAGCCAGCGTTCTGTAAGGATCGGATTCAAAAGTGCCTCTTACCACAGCATTGCCGTTCCTGGTCGTGATGCTGAAAGAATACTGTGTGTTCGGCAAAAGTCCCGCGCTGGACCAGCCGACATTGGTCTGCAGCCACGAAGAAGTGTTGCCTGTTGTCAGATTGGCAAAGAGTATCCCCGAATCGCCTTCCGAGACATTGGTCACCTCGTTTGAAGCTTTAAGGCTTATGTAGTCCGACCCGACATCCAGCCAGACCACACCGGACGGGGCTTCTATAGAAGTGTAGCCGGTCAGGGCTTCCGAAGTCGTGGCTCCTATGGCATTGAAGGCCTGGACTTTTCTGATATAAGCCTCGTTTGTAGAAAGAAAAAGTTCGCTTGCAGAAGTTTCTCCCGTGCCCGCAGACGCTTTGACCAGATCGTTCTCGTCGAGTATCCTAAACCCGTCCTCATTGGCGGATGTGTCCGACCAGCTGTAAGCAAGGCTGTTTTCCGATGTCGCCATAATAGCAAAGCTTTCGGGTGTTGATGGAGGCCCTAGCAGGGTCGTGAAATTGGAAATAGACGAAGGTTCTCCTGTCCCGTTGGCAGAGGAGACGGCTTTTACGGACCAATAATATGCGGTGGCCGGCTGAAGGGATGTCTTGTCCAATGCCGCTTCTGTTGTTGAAAAAACACCCAGGTCTGTTCCCGAGCCATCTGTCCCGATACTGACCTCATAAACATCCGCACCGGCAGCTGTGTCCCAGGCCAGCAAGGCTTCAAAAGTCAAAACCTGGGTCTCAGTAAGCCCGGTCACTTTGGCAGGCGGAGTAGTCGCGTCCAAAGATGCCGAGAGAGCTGTTTCTATATCTTCCCCGTTCTTTGCCTTGACCTTGAAGCTGTAAGAAGTGTTTGGCAGGCGGTCCCTGTACCTCCATCCCGAAGCCGACGCGCCCCAGTAAATCGTTGCCGCTGCGGTACCGTCTTCCTGAAGCCAGTTGGTCCCATCGTCGGTAGTTACGGCATAATATGTGGCTTCGGGATTGCCGTTTGCATTTATGCTTATGGTGCAATTGCTTGCATAAACAGCATCCCAACTGCCGGAGGCCGTCGATATCTCCGGGCTTGCCGCCAGAGTATACCTAGCTTCCGGGGTCACATTTGGATTTTCGACCGCGTCCCCGTTCCTTGACTTGAGTATGAAAGTGTAGCCGGTGTTGGGAGTTAGTCCCGTGCTTGTCCAGCCGTTAGAGCGTATCCAGGTAGAATCGTCTCCCGCGGTCTCGTTTATGAAGATAAGGCCTGATTCTCCGGACACCAGATTGGCCGGCTCAAAAGACATATGAACGGTGATCTGGTCTGTCGATACTCCCTCAAAGGTCGCGCCGTAGTTCGATATCCCGGAATACCTTGCACCGGCATCCATGGTGGCGCTGATCACCCCGTCTCCGTTGCGGGTCGAGATCTCAAAGGAATACTGGACATTTTCATCAAGTCCGGAGCTGGTCCACGCATCGTTGGCCGCTACCCATCCCGAGCTTGTGCCCAGAGTGGTGTTGGCAAAAAGGATACCGGAGGAGCCGGATGTAAGATTTGACGGCGTGTTCAGAGAACTTATGGAGATAGAAGTTTCGTCCGGGGCTCCCCAGTTGGCTCCCTGACTTGCCTCGATAGAAGTATACCTGGTCTCAAGCGATGAGGAGGATTCTCCCGCGTCGTTGTAGGCGATAACTTTTCTGGAGTAAGCCGTGTTGGCAGCCAGACCGCTTTCGGAAGTGGCATATGTTCCTGCGGACACCAGTGCTTTTACTTCATCACTTTCGTCCAGTATCCTAAAGCCCACTTCGTTTGTCGAGTTTGCCGTCCAGACATACGAAAGTGAGGTTGTGCTTTCTGCCGTTGCGGTAAAACCGCTCGGCGCCAGAGGCGCAACGGGCGGCAGAGTGGTAAAGTAGGAAACGGAAGAAGGCTCTCCCGTTCCGTTAGCGGTAGATACTGCACTCACGCTCCAAAAATAGACAACATCCGGCAGCAGGCCGGACATCAGGATACCTGCCTCCGTTGTAGAAGAAAGCCCGAGATTGGTACCCTGGGCGTCGGTCCCATAGCTTAACTCATACCTGTCGGCAGAGGCAACGCTTTCCCAGGTAAGCAGCGATTGGTTGGGGTCTTCGCCTGACTTTGTTAAACCGCTAGGTTTTGCGGGAGGCGTGGTATCACCAAGAGAACCGGAAAGAGAGGTTTCCAAAGAGTCCCCGTTGGCAGCCTTTACCTTGAAGCTGTAAAGAGTATTCGGCTGAACGCCGGTATAGTACCACAACAAGCCTTCTCCCCAGTAAACCGACCCGGAAGCGCTGCCGTCGCCCTGAAGATAGGTAACGCCTTCGTCCGTAGTAACGGCATACAGAGTACCGTCAGGGTTGCCGTTAGCTCCCGCCATGACGGCACAGTTGTAGCCGCTGGTAGAGTCGTAGCTTCCTGTAACGGTTTCGATCGTAGGAGTAAGCGCAAGGGTATATCTGGTCAGCGTTTCTGAGGTGGCTGTTTCAACACCCTCCGCGTTCCTGGCAGTTATGGTGAACTGATACGCCGTATTCGGCGAAAGTGTTCCGCTGGTCCAGGTGTTGGTCTTTAACCAGCCGCTTTCCGAAGCCTCTGTTGTATTTACAAAATAGATGCCCGAGCTGCCAAGCGCCAGATTGCTTGGCTCGCTTGATGCGTGTATCGTTAGGCTGTCTGACATTGTTTCCCATGTTGCGCCCGACATTGCCTCTATAGAAGTGTATCTGGAAACTGCGTCCGAAGTGGAAGCGCCAAAAGCATTGTACGCCTCGACTTTTCTGGTGTACTGCGTGTTGGCCGAAAGCCCGCCTTCGGAAGTTGAGGAGGCTCCCGCTGCCGCCAAGGCCTTTTCTGTATCAAGTTCATCCAGTATCCTAAATCCGGTCTCATCGGTAGAATTGTTGGCCCAGTAATAATCGAGCGAACCTTGAGAAGACGCCTCCACCGTAAGACCGGACGGCGCAACTGGCGGCGGAGAGAACCAATTAGTGTTATTGCCGCTGTCAGTTGAACCTGGAGGGTCTATGACCAGGGCATTTATGTTCTCGGAATCCATGACATCCACATAGCTTATGCTTCTTGTGCCGGATGGGTTTATCTTCCACTGGGACCCGTCAGAGGTGGACCTCATCACGGCCAAAGCTTCGTCCGAACCGGTAATGGACACGGTCCCTTCCACAGTTGTGATCTCTCCGGCTTCAAAGCTCAGGACCTTGCCCGGCGTTATACAGGTGAAGTTGTTGAAAGTCGTGCTTCCTTCTATCGTTGATATCCTGCCTGCTCCGTCAAACGCCACCGTGCCTGTCCCGGCATTGAAGGTCCCTGCTTCCCTGCTCAGGCAGCCGCTTATGGTGATGGTGTAGGCGGAGCAATTCAAAACACCTGCATTGAGGAATAGATCGTTTGCTATTGACAGCGATGTGCCAAGAGTTACGGTGTTTCCATAACCTGCTCCGATACTGAGCCCGGCGATGCTGCCCGAAAAAGAGCTGTCGATAAGAGCATCGGTTTCGGAAGACGCGTTAAAGTAGACCATATCGGAGGCTCCCGGAACGCTTGCCTTGTTCCAGTTCCCTGCTGTTGACCAATTGTTATCAACTCCTCCGTACCAGATATGCCCCTGCCACTGCAGCGTCGGATAGGCCTGCCCGTTCTTTATCCCCCAGACATTGTCAAAGTCCCAGCCGCTGAAAGTATATTTATTCATCATTTCGGCAGTGGTTTCCGGCGTTCCCTTGCCTGTATCGGACTGGCCTGTGGTGTCTGTGTCATAGTAAGAACCTGATATGGTCGAAGCGGAATCGCTTCCGATCAAACCGCCGGTTGCGGAACTTCCGGTAACAGCACCTGCAGCGTAAGAATTTGTTATTGAAGAGGAATTATTAGTCCCTATCAATCCTCCGACATTGCTTCCACCGCTAACATTCCCTGTAGCGTAACTGTTAATGACCTGGCTAGAGTCATCGTTATAACCCAACAGCCCTCCTGCGTTTAAATTGCCGTTGTTATTAACATCGCAGCTTGAATAGCTGTTCATGATAATAGACTGATAATTGGTCGAAGCCAGTCCTCCAACAGTATTCCCAAAACCTGTCACTCTGCCGGTGGAATAACAATTCTCTATTATAGAAGAATATAGACTTGGACCAACTAACGCGCCAACTCCTCCCGCTCCTGTTATGTTGCAATCAACGATCCCAACATCCTTTATGGTAGAACCGTACGATTCTCCAAAGAGTCCGACAGAATACACTAACGGTCTGTTAATAAAGAGCCCTGTGATGGTTTTGCTGTTGCCGTAGAATTTTCCTTTAAAGCGGTAAGGATGAGCGGCCCCCACCGGCACAAAGCCCTCTCCGCCGTTCCAGGCACCGGTCACTCCCGCCTCTATGTCATTTGCAAGTTTGAAGTTGATGTCGGCATCGTTACGATACTGCCTCATTGCCTGAAGTCCGTAGACATCGTAGATCATATACGGGCTGCCGGATGTGCCGGAGCCGGTAAATCTGAGAAATGTCCCGCTGTTGGTCGATATCGAAAAACTTTCGCAGGTAAAAGAATAGGTCTGAGGTAAAGTGCACTGGAACACTCCTGTTCCGTCCTGCTCAAAAGTAGTTGCTATCGTTACCGCGGCATTCTGAGTGATAGCCCCCGTATAGCCGGCGGTAATATAGAGAGCCCCGGCATTTACCTCGGTATCGATGATACAGTTCTTTATGCTGGTAGCGTCAAAGGAGGCGGTGTCTTCGGAGCTCGGGACCGTCCCGCTGCTCCAGTTGTCAGCATCGCTCCAGTTAAAAGTGGCTCCCCCGCCCGTCCACACCACCGGACCCAGAGTGCGGGACGAGGCGGTGATAGATGAGGTCTCGGTCCCGTCCCCGTTGCGCGCGGTTATCCTGTAAGTGTATGAGGTTCCTGAAGACAGAGGCGTATCCTCCCAGGAATTTGTCTGTATCCAGCCGCTGTCATTTCCAGTGGTCAGGTTCTCGAACAGCATACCGGAACTCCCAAGCGGCAGATTGGAAGGCTCGTTGACAGAGTGGACGGTTATAGAGTTAAGCGCCGCCTCAAAAGTGGCTGAGCCCGGAGCCTCTATATAAGTGTATTTTGTCCCTGCCTCAAGGGTGGCAGAAAGAACGGCATCCCCGTTCCTGGTCGTTATCCTGAACTCATACGGCGTATTTGCCAAAAGCCCGGAGCTTACCCAGGTATTGGTCCTTATCCAGCCGCTTGAGGCGCCTTCGGTAACATTTTCAAAATACATCCCCGAATCCCCCAAAGAGAGCCTGGCCGGTTCATTTGAAGAATGCACAGTTATGGAAGTTGTGGAAAGGCCTTCCCAGGTAGCAGTCGAAGCGGCCGCTATCAAAGAATATTTCACCGCCTCAAAAGTAGGGGTGTTTGTCCCGTCCCCGTTCCTTGAAGTTATGCTTAGCTGAACTGGGCTGTTTTCCTCAAGACTTGCAATATTGAATGAATTGGTCTTTATCCAATCACTTATGGCTATACGGGTGGGGAACGCAATAGTAT
>JBAZKV010000030.1 GCA_041650635.1 Candidatus Margulisiibacteriota bacterium
GCACTGCATAAAGACCTCAAGAGTATTCTTCTTGTTGAAATCTCCTTTTAACTGACCGCAATAGCCAAGATCGCAGGCAATGATCTTTTTGACTCCGGGGATCTTTGCGGCAACAGATATCGGACAGTTCTCGCGGATACCTCCGTCGGCGAGGGCCATCGTCTTGCCGTTCATTCTTAGTTTCTTAGGCTTAAAGATGACGGGGAAGGAAATCGATGCCTCGAGCGCCTCTGATAGGGTCATGGCTTGCCCCTTGCTACTTGCCCCTTGACCCTGTCCAAATATTATCAACTCACCTGTATTCAAGTCCGTCGCCGTTATATAGGCCGGTTTCTTAAGGTCTTTAAAGGTTTTTCCTTCGAGCCCGGCATACTTTGCTATCAACCTGATAACCTGCTTAGATTCAAAAAGGCCTGCTTTAGAAAAGACATCAAATGAGAGCAATTCCGGCCACACATGGTCCTTAATGAACCCCAGCGATATCTCTTTTACTTTCTTTGGGTCATCATAATATCCCAGCAATACCGCAAACACGGCGCCAATAGATGACCCCACAAACACATCCGGGACATACCCGCGCGCGTACATCTCTTCGGCGATGCTGATATGCGCTACGCCTTTGACGAAGCCTCCGGATAATACTAACGCAAGTTTATCGCGCATCTAATACGCTCCCTGCCCTTGCCCGATATGGATAGCCAGTATGATCAGCTCGTCTCTGGTTTGTCAAATGCCGAGATCTCAAGCCGCTCACAATCCATATAAAAATACACAAGCGTTTTCCCCGCATCCAGCACAAGCGGCCAGTTGGCGCTTTTGCTGATCCCGTTGTAAGGGGTGGGCCCGTATGTGGCGCTTGCGGTTTGCTCCGGGCAGCCCTGTATCCCGGCCTTAATATTAAGCTCCCGCCTCATCGGCCCTCCTTCGATAGAGCTGGTAACAAGGACAGATATCTCCTTCCCTTCATGCTTCAAATAAAGTTTCTTTTCATAATTGTTCGCAACGGGCTTGTCAGAGAACAGAACCTTCTTGTCCATGCCCAGCAATGTTTCTGAAACAAGGAAGCTTTTTTCCCAAGCCTGACCTGTCTTATCTGATACCGAAAGAGAGTAAAATCGTCTAGATATTCAAACCTGTTTTTTGATGACATCGTCTTTCTCCAAAATAAAAAACCCGGGCTAAAAAGCTCGGGGAATAATTCAAACCTGTATTCGCTTTTTAGCACATTTATATAGCGGAGCAATAGGTCTTCAAATTACCGCTGTTAAAATATTATGGGCTTAATTAGGTTAGTTGTCAAATTGCAGCTGGGGCAGATACCCCTCTTCGTTCCAGCAATGTCCTATTGAATATTTTACGAACCTCAATAACTTAGCTTGTTATTTAATTTTCGTGGAAGATATTTGTCTCAATACTTTTTTATATCTTCTATTTTTGAATCTAATTAGATAATTTGGATGATAGATTCTAAAAGAGCAATCTGGTAAATCAGCATGAGAAAGCATCGCAAATTCCTTCAAATTAAATCGGCCCTTTTTCTTATAGACTACTCCTTTAAATATGTCCTTTATCTTGTTATCAAAACTTGGACCAGTCAGAAATAGCACTAGGTCTGGACGCACAATCTTGATCTCACCCTGAAGGATTTTGTCAAATTCTTCAATGGTGGATTTATAATACTGTTTTTGAACAATTTTTGACTGATTAATTTTATTTATATTGGTCCAAAGACAGGATACTGTTTTTCCTCCATTTTTCAACTTTTCATTAACTGACTGTATTACTTCCCAAAAGTGTGTTCTCCTAACTTTCTCTAAATCAAAATATTCTGAATATTCTGACATCAAACTCTTTATCCAGGCTTGATAGTTGCCGGGTGTTAGCCTGTAATGCCCCCAGTTATTGATTTGTTGCCCGACAAACAAAAGTTTTAACTCCGCTTTTTGATATGCTTTCTTGGGACACATGAGGAGTGGCATTGACAGTTTTTTGTTATTTTTGCATATTTTCGCTGTCGAGAGATCCTTAATTAATATGGCCAAAGATTTGGAATATAACCCTTTAAGTTTCTTTTTCATTTTTTAAATTATGGGGAATAGCCTTTTTAATAATGAAGTGGCTTATGAAGTTTTGGCTTCTCGGCTTTATAATCAACCACGAGTTTCAATTCCTCATTAATCTCTTCCAGGTCAATCATGACTTTAGATCGTCTGGCACTTCCATCCGCATTTCTGAAATCGGCTTGAAACGAACCACAGTCGCGCAAGGTGTTTTCTGTGATTTCAATAAATGAAAGTTGCTGAAGATCAAAAGATACTTTTCTCAGCCTTGACCAGGCACCTCTTTCTATTCTTTTCCTTTCGTAGTCCGATTTTCCACCCTTCAATTCTTCATGCCAGTTCTGGAAAGTCCGAGCTTCATCATTATATTCCACTTTCCCAACTGCCAGAATTAGCCCAACAGAACCATAGTCGTTTACTGCTCTATTTGTAGCTTCACAATCATTAACGATAAGCTGATGACTGCTGGTATTCATAGCGTGCGCTTTAAAATCCCAGGCTCTATTATAAAGCCCATCAAAAGAAACATTGCCGTACTTTGGTCCAGGCATTTCGACAAGTCCTGCCAAATGCTTTTCACAGAGATATTGAAAATAGAAACCAATCCACTCCATTTGTTTCCAATGGCTATAGTCAGCTGCTTTCATTTCCAATATGGCTGCTTTTGCTTCCCATTCTTTCGGCAAAGCTGTTAATTTTAAAACGATCTCTTTTGAATCCGATAAAAATGTCATTGTTCTTGACTTCTTAAATCAAATAATTGCTGTTGTTTTTCTGGACTTGATTTACTTCTTTCTGCTTTTTCCAATACATTTAGGATCGAGAAATAACCTCTTTTAAATTCCTTACAAAGCAACTCTATGGACTGTTTCTTAAGGTTTGAACTCTTATAGAGATCCTCATACCTTTTGAATAGGCGTTCCATCTCCATCTCGCTCCAGGCTTTCCCCTTGTTAACAATAGAATCTTGTTTAGGAATTCTTAAATCAGCCAATAAAGATCCGGGGATTACTTGTTTGAGGGTTTTTATTTGATAGTCAAAACTCTTTTTGCTTTTTTCAAAGCCAACTGCAAACCTGTTAAGCCCTATCGCCACTTTGGCTGTTGAAAATCCCCCCAAAAATAAATCGCAAATAATATCTCCCTCAACACTGCTATATTGAATCATTTTGATTAGTAATTTTTTGGGCAATTCGTTCTTATTCTTGATCATTCCTGGTTTGTATTCCCTATTAATAATCCAGACATCCTCCCTGTCCTGATAATTTAGGCTACCTTGCTTTTCATCCTTCTCCGTAGAACCGAATCTTGAATATGTGTTAAAAGTCCGAACGCCGCCAGGTTTGCAATAAAAAAGGATGTGATAATGCGAAGAAACAAATTTTTTAGTCGTATGAACACCAAAATTAAATTTCCAAATAATATGATTTATCTCTTTTAGTTTGGTCTTTTTTAAGGCGCTCAGTATATCATTCAAGTTTGTATAACCAGACACAATATACATACTTCCTCCTGGTCTGAGGATTCTTTCTGCTTGCCCAATCCATTGCTCACTAAATCGCCCATAATCAGCTTTTGGCACTTCAATATAACCATCCAACACATATTCTTCTTTCCTGTTGTAATGCTTATGTAAAGTATGACCTTCTATCCCATATGGCGGATCGGTCACTATTAGATCAATTGAATTACTTTTTATGTGCTTAATACATCCTTCAATGCAATCTTCGTTATAGAATCTATTTGCTCTCATTTTAGGTTCTGTATCTCGCAACAAGTTTTTTACCTCCATTATTTCCATAACATAATTTTTTAATTGGACATTGCCCACATTTTGGGCTTGCATGATTAAAACAATATTTAGTTCCTATATGCATTAGTCCATCATCCAAATCTCCTATCCCGTATTCCGTTCCTAATAAAAGCAGGTTCGGCAATTGCTGTAATTCAATTTTTGAAGGTTTTCTTTTTCGCACTTTAAGGTGATCCAAACAAATAGAACAATATCTTTCCATCCAGTCTCTCAATCCCGAGGTAATAGTGACTTTCTTACCCCTAAGATTGGTTATTCTTAGATAATGTTCACCGCCCTTTCCTTCTCCTTTCTGAATAAACTCCCAGTCTTCATAATCGGACAAAGCTGCAAAGGAGAGCAAAAAACCGGTCCTAAACAAAACCCGACCAGCATTACTATCAAAAGGCAATTCGTAAGAGAGTGCTCCAAAAGATTCATCTTTTCTTTTTGCTAGGCCGTAAGAGTGAATATACCATTTAGCAAAAAGGTGTGCTGCTTTATCTCCTATGGCTTTGCCTAATCCATATCTTTTATTGTCTTTTATTTCCTGACTCATTACCTCTGCCGAAGGCCAACTTTCAATATAATCCACTAATGGCTCAAAAGATTCTTTTCCTGATTTCGATTGTTCTTTTTCCAAAAGCAATGGCACACACAAGGGCACTCCCCATCGATATACTGCATAACCCAAAACTTGTTTTGAGCCATCAATAAATAAATTATATTTCGCTGCGTTTGAATTATTAGCATTTGCCCATAAATGAGATCTAACTCTTTTCACTCTCTCATGATTTATTATTAATTGATCTATCGATATCCCAATTTCCCTGAAGAATTCTAGAGGTTTATGAAATATCCTTACCTCTCGTTTATACAAGGCATTAACAACCTGTTTTACAAATCGCCTCACACCAGCCATGTCCGGCCCTTGATCCAAAACTGCGCTCATCAATAGGTATCTGGTAACGATTTCTCTTCTTGTCCACAATCCATCATTCCTATCAAGCTTGTTATTTTTTAGGCTACCATCACCTGAAAGATAGTGTTCAAAAGGAAAAAGACCCTTAACTATTGGCTTGCTTGAGCACCTTTTCCCTATCTCTGAGATTTTTTTAAGAAGCTTAATATTCTTACTAATATTATTTTTTTTATTCATTTAATATAATGTTTGTTCTATTCCGTCTTTCAATCATGAACCTATTTTATCACTCTATAGATAGTTATTCAAAAAGAAACATATAATTTCTCAACCTCTTCAACCACCCTTTTCAACCTCCCATCCAACCTCTTCAGCACCTCATCTTTGATAGATTCCGGCACTCCCCCATAGAACGCCTCGGCGATGGAGCCGGGGATGAAGCGAGTACTGCCTGCCCCGAGCGTAGCCCTGAGCGAATCCTGAGCGACGAACGAAGTGAGGAGTCGAAGGAGAGTCGAAGGGCGGAGTCGAGGGGAAGTGCGGATTATTTCCCCTTTAACTTATAATATGTAGCCTTGCCTTTGCCCTTCTTCTCAATGATCCCCATATCGATAAGCCGGTTAAAGTCCTTGTTCCGCGTTGCTTTTGCCCTCTTAACAAGACCCGAATAGGTCCTGTCCGTTATGTATCCGCCTTTTTTGATGCGTCCCACAAGCAGTTTTTCTTGGGGCCGCAGCTCAGTATCTGGCGAAACAGCTACCGCCTCCATCTCCTTGCCCACCCGCAGCAATTCGTCTATAATCCCGTCAGTAAAGTATTCGAGCCAGAGCGTGAAATCTGTTCTGCCTTTGATATCGTAATAATTGCCCTTCTCGCCGACCTTCTCAAAGTATCTTCCGACATTCCTGTTATAGTAGTTCTCAAAGCTGAAAAGGCTGAAAGTATCGAGCCCCATTGAAGCCAGGAGCGCTTTTGTCGCCAGCCTGGCTGTCCTGCCGTTCCCGTCCATGAAAGGATGTATCATTACGAACTGCTTATGGAAAAGTCCCGCCAGTACCAGGGGATCGGTCTTTCCGTGCTCTTTTCTGATGAAATCGACCAACTCTTCGAGCAGCAAAGCCGCGTCCTTGGGATCAGGCGGCCAGAATACTGTCCTGCCTGTCCGGGGATCGTTCACGAACACATGCCCTGAGCGCAGCCTGCCGCAATTGTGCTTGTCTATGAGACCCTTTGTGATCTCTTTCTGGATCTCCAGCACTGCCTTAACGCTCATGACGATCTTGCCGGTTTTCAGCTTCCGGTCAAGACCCTCGAGCGCCCTGTTGTAGTTTATGACCTCCCTCTCGGTGTCCCTTATGTTTTCCGGGGCATGCTTGAGTATCCTTTTTACCTCGGTTAGCGGCAGAGGGTTGCCTTCTATGCTCGTCGATGAGTGGGCCGATAGCTCCCTCGCCTCTTTTTCCATCGCCATTTTAACTACATTAGGAACGGTCCTGCTGTTTAAAAGCGTGATCAATCCGGTTATTTTCTTTATATTTTCAAGAAGTCTCGGGCTTATCCTGTATCTGGGCTTGAACATGTATTTACCCCTCCTCTAAGGCATAGACAAATAGTAGACGAATAGTAGACGATTGTCAATTGCCCCCCCCTCTCGATCAAACCCCGCCTCGGCAGCGGAGCCGGGCGATGCAGATGGCAGTGTCGCTGGCGGGATCTTATTTTATCCCTTTGATCTGTTTTACGGTCTTTACCATTTTGCCGAACCGTTTGTCCTTTTGCCTCTTTTCCAGTCCCGACATGGCATAGTGTGCCGATTCTTTCTTTAGCTTGATATAGTTTGAATACTGCTCTTGACTTAATTGCCCTTCCTTAAGAGCAGACAAGACCGCGCAGCCTGCTTCATGTTGATGGGTGCAATCGGTAAATTTGCAGGCGGGCGCCAGCTCCGCTATCTCGCTAAAGACATCAGAAACCGCCTGCAAAGAATCTCCGACGCCAACCTCCCTCATGCCCGGATTATCTATCACCATACTGCCGTCCTTTAAGGCGAACAATTCGCGGTGAGTAGTGGTGTGCTTACCCTTTTTTGTGGATGCGCTGATCTCTATCGTCTTAAGGACCTCTTTTCCCAGCAATTTGTTGATGAGAGAGGATTTGCCCACTCCCGAAGAGCCTACAAAACAATGCAGCTCCCCTTTTTTGAGAGCTTTAAGCAGGCCGTCTATTCCGTCTTTAGCTTCAGCGCTGGCCGCTACAACATCTATGTTTTGAAATCTATCTTTGATAAGGGAGATCTTTTCTTCCAGCTCTACTTTTGATATCAGGTCCGTCTTGTTCAGAACGATCAAAGGTTTGATGCCTCCCGCTTTAACGATAGTAAAATACCTCTCGAACCGGTTCAGATTAAAATCACGGTCAAGAGCCTGAACAATAAAGGCAGTGTCAACATTTGCCGCTATCGGCTGGAATTGGTCTTTTCCCGCGGCTTTTCTCTTTAAGAGGCTTTTTCTGGGCAAGATACCCTGGATTACCGCGTTATCATCTCCAAGCTCTATAATATCCACCAGATCCCCCACCACCGGAAAGTCAAGCTGCGACAGAGCCGCGTAAATGATCTTGCCCGTTACCTCGGCCCATAATTCCTTCTCATTAAACAAGACCCTGTATCTGCCGCGGTATTGGGCAATAACTCTGGCTGTTTTTGTTTTGGCCGTATTTTGCTGCATTGTTCTTAAGATTATATCAGAAGGGCCGGAGAGCGCGCAGCCTTAAAAAAAACATTGACAAACAATACTCACATGCTAATATGAGGCCATGAAAAAATCATTATCGGTTTTGTCCGCTGTTTTTGTGATGACCGTGATGCTGTATGGAGCCTCGCTTGCGTGCTGGGGCTACCGGCCCATGGGTATGGGCGGTACATTTGTTGCCGTGGCCGATGATGCGAACTGCGCTTATTGGAACAGGGCGGGAGTAGCCCAGCTGGATAATTGGGAAAAAGGAGAGAACCAGATCGTTTTGACCACCAGGTTCCTTGACAATGAAGGGTTTTTTAAAAGGGAGCCCAGGGTAGGCAATTCATATTATGACACCGTCAATTTTGCCCATAAGGTAGACGATAACTTTGGGTGGACCTTTGCCGGGGAATGGAGCGGCGGAGGGGCCGTAGCGCTTTCACCCAGCATAGGGTTCAGGCTTCCCTGGAACGACAAGATGTCCCTGGGGATAGGCTACTTTTACTACAAGAACGAAGATTACGGGACCCCGTTCGGGACCAGAGTGCCGCTTGATACGGTACAGAACCAGGTCCATCTGGACTATCTGTGGAGGATACGCCCGGAATGGTCATTTGGCATCCATTGCGAAAATTTTTGGCTCCTGACGGGGAATACAACTTCGCCCGACATCCCGGGATGGAGGCAGGACTTTAGCAACTCTTTTGGCGACGGCGTAAATGTGCGGCCCTCTATAGCCTGGATGCCCGACGGCGGCTTAAAAGGCCTGGTGGTAAACGCGGGCGTCTATGACGCGTTCAGAAGCTATGGAGATCCTCTTTATTCGGCCGGATTTGAATATACTCCGCAGGGCAAAGAAGAGAGTTTTTGGACCAAAAGCTCGTTCCGCGCCGGAGTATATAATTACAGGCCTAACCCGGACGGCGCCGTAACAGTGGGCTACAGCTATAAAGTGGGAGAGACCCTTGATATAGGTTATTACAGTTTCCTTTGGCTTTCTGCAGATAAATTCGCGGCAAATTCCGATCATAATATAGGCGTGGCCTACAAGTTCTGATCAATATTTGAATTCACGCCCCGGCCTCATTTTCCGGCGGTGCTTTACCACCAGTGCTCGCACTGCAACCCGGCGTTAAGCCCGTGGCTCTTATCATTAAAAGCAGGCCCGCCTATGCCCTGATTTACAAAGCCGTTGCCCCAGGCAGCATAAGTCGCGAACAGCCTAAAGCGCGGATGGGCAGCAAATTCCGGGCTTGGCGCAAGCCTAAGAGAAGCCGTCATCTTGAACAAACTGGTGTCATAGTTGTTTGACGGATCATACACATAGTCTATGCCCGGCTCAAGTTCCAGCGCCAGGTTTTTTGACAGCCCTATCACCGGCCTTATGCCAAAACTGGCCCAGTTCTTGTCGGCAGAGGTATCGTTGTCTCGCCTCCAGACCTGCAGCACTTCAACCACCTGGTAAGAGAGGACATCATTTATCTTTTTGTTCATCATGTTGGTAAAGCGCACCGTCCAGATTCCGTTCTCGGCTCCCGTTGGAGGAATTGCGGCAGCGGCCGACAGCGAGGTGTTTATGCCTCTGCCGTACTGAAGGGACATCTGGTTGCCGTTCTTTTCGTCCCCGGCATTCAGCATGACGCCAAGGTCAATTCCGGTAAGAGTTGGATAAACACTGGTCCCCGAGGTCCCGCCGGCCATGTTTCCCCCGTTTATCCACACCGCTGCCTTATTCCTGCCCTTTCCGATATCTTTGAGCATCAGATGAAGGTTGCTCTTAAGATACCTTCCGTTGTCCGTTTGCAGCGTCAGATCATTGGCCGAGTAACCAATGTAGGCGATATTGAATTTGCCGATGCCCGCCTCAACATCCTCAAAGCCGCCGCCGTAGCCGCTCATGTCCGACCACCAAAAATCATTTATCTCCAGCTGCGGAAGGCGGTAAAATCTTTGTCCCGCCCACACCTTGGCATTGGGCATGCCTTCTATAAAATTGTCCATCGTGCCAAAGGCCTCTCTCAGGCAGACCTTGTCAAACACTATCGTGCCGATGGAACTGGGAGAAGGCGGCCCGCTTATGTAGTTGTCCTCGGTCTGGTTCTGCTGGGTCTTGTAGGCAAGGCGCACCTGGAGTTTTGTCCTGACATCCTTTGGCCCCGTGTGCGCCCCGGTGTTCGTAAAGACCGTTTCAAGATAGGTCTCCTGTTCGTTGCCCAGCCTGTACTTGGAAAGAGCTCCCGGGGCCTGAAAAGCCTGCATTTTGCCACCGTAGAGGTTGGAGCCGCTGCCGCTCCTCATATAGCCTTCAAAACCAAAGGCGCCGTTCGAGATGCTCTTTAAGATAGCAGTGTCTGCTCCGGCATACTGCGCCAGAAAAAATAATGCCGCGGCCAGAAAAATGCCGGCTCTCCGTTTTATTCTCATCAGAACTCCCCCTCCTTTTTGCCCCCGTTTTCCATTAAGCACTATATATTGGACCTAATGATAGACAAGATTATAGACAGAAGTGATATTTGTCAAGGAGTTTTAGGACTTGTAGCAACCGATCCTAAGATAAACCCGGTCACCTCCCTTACAAACTCTTTCGGCCTCTCAATATGCAGAGCATGCCCTGCCCCGTCCAAAACTGAAAACCTGCTCCCCAGAATGAGTCTTGCAAGTGCTTCCGCTTCCTGCGGGGTTATAAGAGCATCCTGAGCTCCTGCAAGCACCAGAGTATTTGATTTTATGGAAGCAGCAGCATTTTTTCCGGCAAAAGAAGCTATCGCACCTATCTGCCCGGCAAAACCTTTGGCCGTCTGCAAATAAGGATATTCCGAGGCCGCTTTAACAAAAGATTCTATAAAAGATGTGCCGCTTACCGTTTTAGGCGAGAACAGCCACGGGACCCAGCCGCGGACTATGGCTTCGCTGCTGCTCCCTTTTTCAAGCTCATTGAGGAATCCCTTATACAGCTCGTTGTTCCTTTTTGAAGAAACAAATGAAGTGTCCTCGAGGATCAGTCTGTCAACCCTTTCCGGATACTGCGCTGCCAAAACCTGCCCGATGTATCCTCCCATGGAATGTCCCAGCACATGGCATTTCTCTATCTTCAGCGTGTCGAGAAGTTTTATGCAGTCGACGGCCATGTCCTCTATCGTGTAAGGTTCTTCCGGCTTGCTGCTCCTTCCGCTGCCGCGGTTGTCAAATATCACTGTTGTAAAATTTGAGGAAAGGTCTTTTATTACGCCTCCCCAGCTTGAGGAGTCGGAGGCAAGACCGGCAATAAGCAAGAGAGGTTCGCCTTTTCCGCAAACCTCATAATACATTTTCATGTTCCCGAGCTTGATATCCGCCATAACATCCTTCCCATAGCTTTTTGTTGACAATTCTATCACAGGGCCTTAAGAAGTGAGGGAATCGTATTGAAGAATTGGAAAATAACATGTAAGATTGTCTCTTGGCAGTTCAATACATAAAAGGAGGGCGTCATGAAAGGCTTTCTGGACTTTATTAGGGAGCAGGGGGTTGTGGGGCTGGCGGTCGGGTTCATTCTGGGCGGGGCGGTTTCCAAGCTGGTAACGGCGATAATCACGGACATTATCAATCCAATACTTGGGCTTGCGCTTGGAATGACAGCCGGGCTCAAAGAGGCATCCCTTGACATTGGTTCTGCCAGGATCCTCTACGGCGACCTTATCAGCGTGTTCATAGACTTCACGGTGATAGCCTTTGTGGTCTACTTTGGGGTAAAACTCCTCAAATTTGACAAACTCGACAAAAAGAAAGACGCCTGAATTTAAGCGCCGGGATAAAATTTCTTGCAATAATCCCCTCCTTTGTTATAATAATGGCAAAGTGAAAGTTTTTGTTTCACTCTAAACCAAGGAGGGGCTTTGCATGAACAAAAAGTTATTGATCGGGGTCATCCTGCTTGCGGCCGTTATCGCTGCCGGATATTTTGCGTTCTTTGCCCAGAGGTACATGAAAAGCGGCATCTACGGCAGCGGCACTATAGAGGTGACCGAAGTCGTTGTAAGCAGCAAGGTGACCGGGCGCATAATACAGTTGAATATCGACGAGGGCTCGGATGTTGCCTCAAATGAGGTCCTGGCAGAGGTGGAAAAGCAGGATTATCAGGCCTCCCTTGACAGCGCCAAGGCCAAATACGCTCTTGCAAAAAGCGAGTACCAGCGCAACAAAAGCGCCTATGCCGACAATTCGATAAGCGCCGACCAGCTTGACACAGCAAGGCACAATTTTGAGGCCGCTTCCGCCGCGCTTACCCTGGCCCAGAACCAGCTCTCCTATACCACCATAACCGCCCCCGTCAAAGGCTCCATCCTGTCCAAGGCTGTAGAAACCGGTGAACTTGTGGTACCGGGCTCTCCTATTGCCACAATGGCCAATCTTGACGAGGTTAAACTGTATCTATATGTAGGCGAAAAGGTCGTGGGCAAACTTAAGCTGGGAATGCCGGTTGAAGTGACCGTTGATTCCCTGCCAAGAAAGAAATTCACGGGAAAAGTCTCCTACATCTCCAACAAGGAAGAATTTACTCCCAAGCCCATCCAGACCCAGGAAGAGCGCACGACATATGTATATAAGATAAAAGTCTTGATCCCCAATGGCGACCATGACCTTAAGCCCGGCATGCCTGCCGACGGCAAGTTCATATGCAACTAGCGATCGAGACAAAAAAGCTTACCAAAAAGTTCGGGGACAACATCGCGGTCAACGAACTCGACCTTGAGATACGCAAAGGCGAGATCTTTGGCCTGGTGGGCCCCGACGGGGCCGGCAAAAGCACCACGATGAGGCTTATCTCCACCGCCATGACCCCAACCTCCGGAAAAGCCGTGGTCCTGGGGTTTGACACCTCGGAAAAGGAAGAAGAAATAAGGGAAAGGGTCGGCTACATGCCCCAGAGGTTCGCCCTTTACGGGGAACTTACCGTTGACGAGAACATCAACTTTTTTGCCGAGATCTACGGAGTGCCAAAGGCAGAGCTGGAAACGAAGAAAAAAGAACTGCTGGAATTTACCGGTATGTCCAAGTTCGCCGCGCGCAGGGGGCGCAACCTTTCCGGCGGGATGCAGAAAAAACTCGCCCTTGCCTGCAACCTGATCCACAAGCCGGAAATTATCATGCTGGACGAGCCCACGCTTGGAGTAGACCCTATCTCCAGAAGAGAATTCTGGAGAATACTCTACGGCCTTACGGATGTGACAATAGTTGTAACTACCCCCTACATGGACGAGGCCGAAAGATGCAGCCGTATCGCGCTTATCAGGGGCGGAAAGCTGCTTAAATGCGACACCCCCGACGAGATAAAGAAGCACTACGGCACCAAGAGCCTGGAAGAAGCCTTTATCAAGGCCGTTGAGGAGACCGCATGACGGATACCGCGATAGAGATAAACAATTTGGTCAAGAAGTTCGGCGCTTTTACCGCGGTAGACAATATCAGCTTTAATGTAAATAAAGGCGAGGTCTTTGGATTTTTAGGCCCCAACGGCGCGGGAAAGACCACTACAATAAGGATGCTCTGCGGCATCCTGGACCCGACCTCCGGAGTTGGAAAGGTCGGCGGCTTTCTTATGGGCAAAGAGTCCGCAAAGATAAAGCAGAACATCGGCTACATGTGCCAAAAGTTCTCGCTCTACGACGACCTCACGATAGAAGAGAACATAGATTTTTACGCCGGGATGTACCAGACCGACAAAAAGACCAGAAAACAGCAGATGGAAAAGATCATCAAACAGGCCGAACTTACCGAAAGCAAGGACACTCTGGCGGGACACCTCTCGCTCTCGGTCAAGCAGCACCTGGCGCTGGGCTGCTCCATCATCCACGAGCCGAAGATAGTTTTTCTTGACGAGCCCACCGGAGGGGTTGATCCCATTTCCAGAAAAAAGTTCTGGATCGTTATAAACGAATTAGCGGCAAAAGGCATAACCATACTTGTGACCACGCACTATATGGACGAGGCCGAGCGCTGCGACAGAATAGCCCTTATCAGCGCCGGTCAGATGATAGCCTGCGACTCCCCTGCCAATCTCAAGTCCCGGCTGATGAGCAGCACCTTGTACGAGATAGATGTTTCCCCGGTGATGAAAGGCCTTGAGGCCCTGAGAGCTCAGCCCTTTAGCAGGGATGTATCGCTTTACGGGGTGTTCCTGCATGTGCTGGTGGATGACGAAAAGTACGGGAACGACATTAAGGCCACACTGGCAAAAGAAGGGCTCGAAGTAAAAAGGATGGAAAAGATACAGCCTTCCCTTGAGGATGTGTTCGTGTTCCTGGTAGAAAAGCAGCGCCAGGAACTGGAAAAAACTAAAAAATGAACTCAAAACTGATCAACACTAAAAGGCTGCTGGCTGTAATAAAAAAGGAATTCATCACCCTTTTCCGCGACCCTATCTCTCTTACCGTGATGCTGATAATGCCCGTCTTTATGCTCATACTCTACGGGTTTGCCGCAACGCTTGATGTTGAACACATCCCCGTCTCGGTCCTTGACAGGGACAAGACGGTCGAGAGCCGCAATTTTATAGACCGGTTCACGCAGAACAAGTATTTTAAGCTCCGCTCCTTTTTGTATTCGGACAGGGAGATCTCGGATGTTCTGGACAGGGGCAAGACCAAGGTGGTTCTGAGCATCCCTCACAAGTTCGGCCAGGCGATAAGGGGAGGAAATACCACCACTGTCCAGGCTCTTATAGACGGCTCCGATTCTTCCTGGGCGCAGTCGGCAATGGGGTACATACAGTCTATCGGAGCAGGCTTTAACCAGGACCTTATCAGAATAAAAATAGCCCAGCTCGGCATAAAAAAGCCGGTTCAGTCCCCTGTAAATGTCATCCCCAGGATCTGGTATAACGAAGATCTGCGCTCAATGGACTTTCTTATCCCGGGTCTTATAGCAGTGATCCTGATGCAGGTGTCGGCCGTGCTTACCTCGCTTACAATAATAACGGAAAAGGAACAGGGCACCATCGAGAGCATAATAGTGAGCCCCGTTAAAAAGTATGAACTGATACTGGGAAAGATCCTTCCCTATGTGATCATGATCTTTGTCGACATGTTCCTTATCACGGCCTGCGGGTACTTTTTGTTCAATGTCCCGGTCAAGGGAAGTTATCTGCTGCTGCTTTTCTGTTCGTTCATCTTTTTGACCGGCACCATGGCGCTGGGGCTCTTTATCTCCACCACTTCCACCACTAGCCAGGCGGCCATCCAGATGGCCTCGATCACCACTCTGCTCCCGGCAATACTTCTTTCCGGCTTCAGGTTCCCCATAGAAAATATGCCCTATGCCCTGCAGTGGGTCTCCCTGTTCGTACCCGCAAGATATTTTATTGACATACTCCGTGCCATTTACCTAAAAGGCGTCGGGCTTTTCTGCTTCTGGCAGGACTTTGTCCTTATGACGGCCCTTAGTTTATTCTTTATAGTGCTCAGTATTGTCAAGTTCAAAAAGAGGTTGGACTGATGTTTGACAGCAGATTGTTCCATTTTATGAAGAAAGAGACACTGCAGCTTCTGCGGGACAGGAGAATGCTGCTGATAGCCCTTATCATGCCGGTAGTGCAGCTGCTGCTTTTGGGTTATGTGGCTTCCATGGACATAAAGCATCTTTCAACCGCCGTGCTTGACGAGGATAAGACTTATGAAAGCAGAGAATTCTTGCGCAGGTTCAGCGCCACCGAGTATTTTGATTTTAATTACTATCTTGCCAGCCGCGGGCAGATAGCCGGCTATCTAGACACCGGAAGGGCCAAACTGGCCATCCACATTCCTCACAAATTCGGACAAAAGATAGCCCACGGACAAACAGCGGACGTGCAGGTCAACATGGACGGCAGCAACGCCTCGATCGCCATGATAACCCAGTCCTATGTGCTTCAGATAGGCGCCCGGGCCTCGGGAGATATCTTTAATGAGAGGCTGCGCAGGCAGGGACTTGCGCCATATTCAAAAAGCCTGTTCGAGATACGCATGAGGACCTGGTACAACCCGGATATAGAAAGCCGGTACTTTTATGTTCCCGGCATCTTTGCCCAGCTGCTGCTGCTTATAAGCATGATGCTCACCACCTCTTCGATAGTAAAGGAAAAGACCAGAGGCACTATGGAGATGCTCTCGGTAACCCCGCTGAGGCCGCTGGAACTGATAATGGGAAAACTTATCCCTTTTGCCGCGGTGGCAATGTTCGACATGGCGGTCATTTTTTTGATAGCCACGCTGTGGTTCGGGGTCCCGATGAGGGGCAGCGTGCTTCTGCTGTTCGCTTTTGGAGGCGTTTATCTTTTGGCAGGGCTCGGGACCGGCGTGGCCGTGTCCACCTTTGCACGCAACGAAAGGCAGGCCGGAATGGCAAATCTTTTGGTCACCGCGCCTCAGCTGCTGCTATCCGGCTTTGTGTTCCCCATAGAGAACATGCCGGCATTCATCCAGTTCATCACCTATTTCATACCGCTTCGGTATATGCTCTCTATCGTAAGAGAACTGTTCCTTAAAGGGGTCGGGCTGCATTACCTCTGGAGCGATGTCTGGCCGATGTTCCTGATAGGAGTCGTAATACTGTCGCTTAGCGTGGCCAAGTTCAGGCAAAAGATGGAATAAAAACAAAGAAAGGAAGGAAAGAAATGAAAAGATTTTTCTGCGCAGTTCTGGTCCTGGCCGCCGCCTCGTCAAAGGGGGCTGCTCTGGACCTTGTGCAAAGCATAGACCTTGCTGTAAAACAGAACCCGACCGTGGCCGCCTCTCAAAAGAGAGCCTCTGCGGCACAGGCAAGGCTCAACCAGGCGCTCAGCGCGTTCTTTCCAAAGATCAATCTCAGCGGCAGCCTTGACAAGGCGCACGCTACTCCGCAGACGGTCCAGATCTCCAGCGGAGGAACAACACAGATCGTCACCTTTGGCATCAACGAAAACGCCACCATATCGGGCTTTAAGGCCGATCTTTCCCAGCCCGTCTTTGTCTCGGCCCTATTCCCGGAATACAACATCGCAAAAAAGAGCGCCGATTCGGCAAGAGAAGCCCTGCAGCAGCAGATCATCGATGTTTCTTTTGACGCGACCAAAGCATACTTCCAAGTGCTGCGCGCGATAAAAATGGAAAAACTGATCAGCGATTCTCTTGAAATGGCCGCCGCCCACAGGCAGCAGGTGCAGTCCATGCTTAACGCGGGCCTGGCAAAAAAAGCGGACCTCTTGCGCTCAAAAGTAAGGGAAGCTGACTATAAGGTCGATCTGATCAAGGCAAAATACAACATAGCGCTCTCTAACGATGCTTTTAACAATGTTCTGGGCAACCCCATGGAACAAGCGGTCAGCCTCAAGGACGAAGGTTTTTCGGGAACGGTAAAAAGCGTTCCGGATTACGCAGCGCTTCTTGCCTCCGCTTACGATAACAGGCCCGACTGGAAAGCCTTTCTTCTTAAGGTGGGGATCAAAGAGGACCAGGTCCGCCTGTCCCAGAGCGAGTACCTGCCCAGTATAAAACTGTCGGCGGACACGGGCAGCCAGCTGACGCACTATCCTTCTTTCCAGTCGGATGTAAGCTCCTGGAAAGTGGCAGGTATAGGCTCTTGGCAGCTTTTTGACAGCCTCGGCAGAGAGAACAGGATAAGGGAGGCATCCGAAGCCCTTGAGGCACAGC
The DNA here is from genome assembly GCA_041650635.1 of Candidatus Margulisiibacteriota bacterium. NCBI lineage: Bacteria > Bacillati > Candidatus Margulisiibacteriota > Candidatus Margulisiibacteriota bacterium. Next base: position 17,154 of record JBAZKV010000030.1, read on the forward strand.
GCTCCGACGCACAGCAGTTAAAGAACAACATAGCGCTTGAGGTCCACGGCGCTTATCTCAATCTTAAGAGCGCGCTTGAAACGGTCATAGCCGCTCAGCAGGCTGTTGATTCCTCGC